>SKOL01000611.1 GCA_007120055.1 Anaerobacillus sp. | reverse complement strand
AATGAAGAAAGCTGCATCGATTGTAATGCTTGTACGCGTGCTTGCCCAAATAAAATTGATGTCGCAAAGAAAAAGGCCGTTAGAACTGTAGAATGTACAGCATGCCTACAATGCGTTGAAGCGTGTCCTGTGAACGACACACTTAACATGACAGTCGCTACGAAAAAAATTGATCGTTGGGCTTTACCACTCGGCTTTTTCGCTCTCTTCTTTATCGTCGTTGTCATTGCTAAACTTACCGGCCATTGGGAATCAGAAATTACGTACGATCAATATCGATACTTAATTCAGCTTCTTGAAAATTAACGAAGATTTGCTGACACTTTGTTTAGGGTCAGCCCCTTCAATTTATAGACTACAAATTAATGATTACAATTCAGACTGATTGAAAACGCTTGTCAGACAAGGCGTGAACCCTTGAAGACAGCGGAGTTACCAAAGAAGGTAATGAGCATGGGCTCAAGGGTGAACAACGACGTATGCGAGCGTTTTTCAACAGTCTGAAAGCTTCCTTGTATAAGGGAGCTTTTTTGCGTTAGTTGGTTTGTTGGTTTGTTGGTTTGTTGGTTTGTAGCTCGTTGGTTAGCTGTTAGTTCGATAGATAGGCGTTTGGCTTTTTATTAGTGATAGTTTTGTATATTTTATTGCATAATGATTAGTATATTTATGGTATAATTCTTGCTAGATAAATATAAAAGGGGAAAAATAGCTGTGCTGCAAATGAGCTCAGTTATTATGTATATATTTTATGACTATTATCACTTTAGTTTTTATTGTTTTAATACAAGTTTTATTAGTTTTATTAGCTATTAGTTCAATAGTAGGGGATCAAAATACCACTCTACATATTTTCGGGGTTCCGGTACACTTAATTTTCGTCGTTCTATTAAACTTCGTATCTCTTTACGTTTTAAGTAAAGTTTATAAAAAAGAGGAAGAACGAAAAATTGCCGCTTCAGAATCGACTCACGTAGATGAGTTTCGTTCGTTAGTGGCCTCCGTTCGCTCGGATCGCCATGATTTGAATAACCATTTAACCGTTATTTCTGGGTTAATGAAAATAAACAATTTTGATGCTGCAAATTCTTATATTAATGAAATGGTCGGGGAAATTCGTATTAATAATAAAGCATTAACCATTGAAAATCCGGTGCTTGCCTCGATGCTATATTCAAAGATGGACAAGTGTCATCGTGAAAAAATACCGTTTAATATAAGTATCGAAAGTGAAGAAATCGTAAAAATTTTACCATCAACTGATTTAATTCGCCTAATAAGCAATTTATTAGACAACGCCTACGAAGCTACTATGGAATTACCTATTGAAGCTCGCACCATCCAATTAAACATTCAAAGTGGTAAAGAAATAAAAGTGATCGTCCAAAATAGCGCTAATCAAAACGAGATTAGTGATGAGCATTTTGAGTCAGGATTTTCGACAAAAGAAGAAAACAGAGGCTATGGCCTTTCTATCATCCGAGAGATTACCGAAAAATATAATGGCACATTGCAGATCGACACGAGAGATTATTTAGTCATCTTCGAAATTAGGTTTCCAAAAGGTTCGAATTATGATAAGTAACTTGAGTAAACGTTTACCTGTAATTTTATGTGATTATATAGAGAAAACGACAGAAGTAGATTATGTTCGTTATGGAATTGAAACTATTATTAGAGGTTTAATTAAGTTCTTGACCTTATTTATTACTGCATATATTTTGGGTCTTCTTTTACCAATGGTTATAGTAGTTTTTACGTTTTCTTTTTTTCGGTTTTTAACTGGTGGGCATCATTACTCGACCTACCGTCGTTGTTTGTTTGCAGGTCTACTATCAATGTTAGCAATGTCTTTTTTGGCAACTAAGTTAGCCTTTTCTGTTGGTAATCTAGAAATTTTATCTTTAATATGTTTCTCTGTTTTTGTTGGTTTGTTTTTATCATATCAGTATGCTCCATCAAACCATTTTTATAAAAAGATAACAGACGCTCAAAAATCGAAGCTCAAAAACTATTCCCTTATAGGCATTATTATTTGGGCTTTAATTATGTACTACCTTATCTTTCGTGACTCATCCAATGAAATTATTTTAGCATCTATATTTGGTTTTCTATTTCAAATCGGAACTATCCACCCGGTTTCATATCAAATGGTTAATAAAGTTGAAAGTTTGTTAGAAAGGAGGATCAATCTTTAAAAAAATTTGTGAAGGTTTCTGTAGGCTTTGTAGTCGCTTTTATCGTACTTTTAGCAAAGGCAGAAATAAGTACGGCATCTGCTAATTTGTTATATCAACCCAAATTACCAAAAGACGATTAATAAAATTAATCCTTAAATGGTTTAAGGGTTATAGACCCCCACCTCAACGCGTAGCGTAGGTGGGGACTTTTAATCAGGTGGAGTCGAGACTCCATCTGATTTCTTGATGTTTCAGCTTGCTGAAACGAGTTCGCTTTAAAAAGTGGCTTTTTATATTTCATATACTGAATCACATAATGACTTTCTTAGTAAATGAAAAAAGTAAAATTAGAGAAATGCACCGAAAAAAATGTCGCTTTTTGTAGTTTGATATATTATAATCTTTTTTATCAACTATGTTTTACAAGAAAGGGAGATTTTATGGCTTGGTTTAGTTATTTTTTATTATCAGTTCCAGAAGCATTTCTTTTACTAGCAGTTACTTTTGTACTATTTGGTATATCTATTAAAGAAAAGTTAAAATCAATAATTCTCTTTGCTTTTTTATGGGGAGGAGTTACTTTTACTTTAAGTGTCATTGTAATTAATTATAATTCATTAAAACCATTGATAACCATCACGTTTTTTGCACTTTTAGTAAAATTTCTTTTCCGTTTTAAATTAGTTCATGGATTCATACTTAGTGTTATCGGTTTTATTATGTTAATATTATTTGAAATTATTTTCCTTTTACCGCTTATACAAGTTATTCCATTTGAACAGATCGCAGCTAGTCCATGGCTACGTATATTAGCTGGTGTTTTAACTATACACCTTCCATTGTTATTGACTTGGTTTATTTTACAAAAGTTTAACCTTAAAATAAAAATGCCATTATTAAGATAAAAGGTCGCATCGCGCGACCTTTTTTAGTTCAACGTATGCGAGTGTTTTTTAAAAGTCTAAAAGCCTTCCTTTTACAAGGGGGGATTTTGGAGTTTGTTGGTTAGTGGTTAGTTCGATACGAAGGAGTTTTGCTTTTTACTATTGATAGTTTTATATATTTTATTGCATAATGATTAGTATATTTATGGTATAATTCTTGCTAGATATAAATATTAAAGGGGAAAAATAGCTGTGCTTCAAATGAACGCAGTTATTATGTATATATTTTATGTATATTGTCACTTTAGTTCTTATTGTTTTAATACAAATTTTATTAGTTTTTTTTACTATTACTTCAATTGCTGGGTTTCAAGATAACGCTTTAGATATTATTGGGATACCAGCACCCCTGATTATCGTCGTTCTATTAAACTTCGTATCTCTTTACGTTTTAAGTAAAGTTTATAAAAAAGAGGAAGAACGAAAAATTGCCGCTTCAGAATCGACTCACGTAAATGAGTTTCGTTCGTTAGTGGCCTCCGTTCGCTCGGATCGTCATGATTTAAATAATCATTTAACCGTTATTTCTGGGTTAATGAAAATAAATAATTTTGATGCTGCAAATTCTTATATTAATGAAATGGTCGGGGAAATTCGTATTAATAATAAAGCATTAACCATTGAAAATCCGGTGCTTGCCTCGATGTTATATTCAAAGATGGACAAGTGTCATCGTGAAAAAATACCGTTTAATATAAGTATCGAAAGTGAAGAAATCGCAAAAATTTTACCATCAACTGATTTTATT
>SKOL01000325.1 GCA_007120055.1 Anaerobacillus sp. | reverse complement strand
CGTTAATGGGAGGAAAATGCATGTATTTTCAAAGGGGAATGGTGAAGAAACGATCGTGCTTTTACCTGGATGGGGTGTCCCTTTACCATCCGCCGATTTCGGTCCACTCATGCGAAAATTATGTGAGAACTATACCGTTGTTACGGTAGAATACTTTGGTGTAGGCTTCAGTGAACAAACAGATGCACCGAGAACAAATGAGAATTATACGAATGAAGTGAGAACCGCTTTAAAAAAAGCAGGTTTCAAACCGCCCTACATCTTGATGCCACACTCAGCTTCTGGGATTTACTCTGAATATTATGCTTCAAAATATCCTGAAGAAGTAACGTCAATGATCATGCTTGATACAACATCCACTGCTAGGATAGAAAAAATTCCAAGCTTCCTTAACTATATATATTCACTTGTAAAAATACAGCAAGCGACAGGCGTAACACGACTTGCAATCAACTTAGCTCCTGATCCAAAATCGTTTAAAAATGGGTATACAGACAAAGAAAAAAGAGACTATAAAAAGTTTAGCTATCACTTCTTCAACGGTACGATGATTAGGCAATCGGAAGCACTTATCGAAAATATAAAAGAAGTGAAAGAGCTGCCATTTCCTAAAGATATTCCAGTTCTTAAAATCATCTCAAAACAAACGATTAAAGCGATGGCGAAAAAAGACAAAGATGATGGCATGGGTTACCAAAATGATCATTTAAAAAGATTGGGCGAACACGCTTCACACCAAGTACTAGAAGCCACCCATTTTCCATACCACAATAAAGTAGATGAAATTGCAACATTGACGTATGAGTTTTTAGCAAAAAAATATATAAAAAGTGCGGAAAGCACTCGGGGAGAGAAATCAAATGAAAAAATTAGATGTTAAGATTTCATTATTTTTAGCGGCTTTTTGTTTTGTAGCAGGAATTTTAATACTGCCATATCAATTAGAAGTGTTTCAGACTACGTCGCCAGCTCTATATAATGAAATTTTAGAGTCATTACCTATGTCAATAAGTTTAGTATCCATTTTGGTTGGATTACAACTATTTATCGCAGCTTTTATTTTAAGTTTTATCGGCATTAAATTAGCACGTAAAACAGGCTTTTCATTTAATATTTTGGAAGCAATTTTTACTAAGGGAAAAGTCGTCATTAATAAAAAGGCAACTTATTTAGCAATGATTGGTGGTATTTTCTTAGGTTTTATCATAGTTGGTTCTGACCGCTTTTATTTTCAAAATCAAATCCCAATACTCGCAGAAAACACACCTGAGTTTTCACTAATGGGGTTAATGGCAGGTGTTTTTTACGGCGGTGTTTTCGAGGAAATTTTAATGCGATTATTTTTAATGTCCCTAGTCGTATGGTTATCTATGAAAATTTTTAGGAGAACAAAAGAGCAACTTTCTAGCAAGATTTATTGGGTTGCGATCATATTGACATCTTTGGCATTTGGTGTTGGCCACTTACCAGCGACGGAAATGATGTACGGAGAGCTAACTATTATACTACTTATTAGAGGGCTATTATTAAATGGAATTGGCGGGTTAATTTTTGGATACCTATATTGGAAGAAGGGCTTAGAATATGCGATCGTCTCTCACATGTTCGCTCATATTTCGATGCAATTAATGTTTATTCCGTTGTTTTATTAAAATATTCTATTGAATAGTTTAAAGGTGGACGCACTACTTTTGAACGGTGACTAATAAAGTCGGATGGCAGAACGAAAGTAAATAGTAAACGCCACAAAGACACTTTGATGTAAGCGATCGAGTGTCTTTTTTATTGGCTTACTATTTTATTTTTGAGTCGTAGCCAAGAAAAATGTTTTTAATTAGCATTTTCATCCAAAAAATGAAACTTAATATCAAAAAAAGCGTACTAATGATTGATGGTAAAAAACAAATAGGTGGGACAATGTACCTGTCCCCTCGTCCTAAAGTGGAGGTAATTATGGACATTTCATTGGAAGTATTAAGACACACTGATGCTAAAAAGTTATACGAATTTGAACTTGAAAACAGAGATTATTTTGAAAAAATGGTGCCAAGTCGTGGGGAGGATTATTATAATTGGGAATCCTTTAATACAAGGCACGAAGACTTACTGGATGAACTCGGTAAAGGGCTATCATATTTTTATTTAATTAAAAATGAAAACGGAGTAATTGTTGGTAGAATGAATGTGGTAGATATTGATAAATCTCGTAATTTAGGATATCTCGGTTATAGAGTAGGAGAAGCATATACTGGGATAGGAATTGCTAATAAAGCATTGAAACTGTTATTAAGTATTATGAAAGAAGAAGGTATAAAACAAATATTAGCAAAGACAACAACTAATAACATCGCCTCACAAAAGATCTTGGAGAAAAACGGACTTAAGCATATATCAACTAGTGATGAAGAAGTTAAAATAAATGGACAGAGTTTAAAGTTTGTTAATTATCAGTGGACTATTTAACCTTCCGTCTTCAATGAATCTGTTAGTTGAAAACTGAAATTAAATTAAACGGCCTTAGTCCCCTTGAATAGAGGGCTAAAGCCGTTTAGTGTCTTTTACACTATTTCCAATGTCTACTTGATAGGGGCGCAGTTCTTAATTCAGCAATGTCTTTTAACCGTATTTGAGTAAACATCGTATTTATCTTTCATTAGTAATGGTAATTGTATAGCTAATAATAGGTAATATCAATCTTCCATTGTTGATAAATCACCGGTTGGGAGGTTGAGCTCCCATGCTTTTAAGACTCTTCTCATAATTTTCCCACTACGTGTTTTAGGAATTTTGTCTCTAACTTCAATTTCTCTTGGGGCAGCGTGGGCTGCTAAACCTTTTTTGACAAAATTACGGATTTCTTCTTCAAGTTCTGCACTATATTGATATCCGTCTCGGAGTGTAATAAAAGCTTTCACAATTTCTCCACGAACTTCGTCTGGTTTTCCAATGACGCCAGCTTCGGCAACTGCAGGGTGTTCGACAAGTTTACTTTCTACTTCAAATGGACCAATTCGCTCACCTGCCGTCATAATGACATCATCAACTCTTCCTTGGAACCAAAAATACCCGTCTTCATCCATGTAGGCAGAATCTCCGGAGACATACCATTCTCCTGCAAGAAAATAAGATTGATATTTTTCAGGGCGATTCCAAATCTGTCTCATCATCGAAGGCCAACCTTTTTTGATTGCTAAATTGCCCATTTGATTAGGAGGTAGCTCTTTGCCAGCATCATCGACAATCGCTGCAACAACTCCAGGGATCGGTTTCCCCATGGATCCTGGCTTGATTTCCATAGAAGGATAGTTACAAATCAGTTGAGCACCTGTTTCTGTCATCCACCAAGTGTCATGAATTCTTAAGTCCATCACTTGCATTCCCCAACGGATCACTTCTGGATTTAGGGGCTCACCGACACTTAACACATGTCTTAACGAACTAAGATTATATTTTTCAATGACTTTTTCACCAGCAGCCATTAACATTCGAAAAGCGGTCGGAGCACTATACCAAACGGTTACTTCATAGTCTTCGATCGTTTGATACCAATCATCTGGACTAAAGCGTCCACCACGAACAACATTCGTTACTCCAGCAAGCCATGGGGCAAATATTCCGTAAGAAGTGCCGGTTACCCAGCCTGGATCGGCGGTACACCAATAGATATCGTTATCTTTTAAATCGAGTACCCATTTAGCGGTTTGATAATGCTGGATCATCGCATTGTGAACGTGTAACACACCTTTAGGTTTTCCGGTCGATCCTGACGTATAGTGAAGGATCATACCGTCTTCTCGGTCGACCCATTCAATATCTAATTCCTTACTAGCTTTATTAAAATGCTGATAAAAGTCAACATAAGTTTCATCTTCGTTTACGTT
>SKOL01000254.1 GCA_007120055.1 Anaerobacillus sp. | reverse complement strand
ATTTCAGAATTAATCCACCATATGCAACAAGACACTGAAAAAGCTTTAAATGATTCCCGCACTAGTTTAGTAGCTGTAACCGAAGGAATTACTTTAAGTGATCAAACTTCAAAAAGTATTAGTAGTATTATAGAGGCAATTAACCATGTCCAAAATAATGTTCGTGATTTAATTGCTTCTATAGATGAGCAGCAAACATATAGCAATAATGTGATGGAACAAATTCATATGACAAATGAAGTATTTGAAGAAGCAAATCAAATGATCATAAAACATATAGAAGACGCCGAAGTTGTCGACATCAAATTACAAGAAGGAATCAACGGTTTAAAAAGATTTGAAAGTTAAAAAATGAGCTCAATTACGAGCTCATTTTTTATTGCATTATTAGCTTGCTTTCTTTTGAACGCTCGTAGTCATTTTATAATGATTTTCAAAGAAATCATTTGTTTCTCTAACTACAACTTTACTTAATAAAATTAGAGCAATTAAGTTTGGAATCATCATTAATGCGTTGGCCATATCAGCAAAAGCCCAAACTACTGTTAAGCTAGCAATTGCACCGACACCAGTAGCAAAGATGTAAACTCCACGATAAAGTAAAATTCCTTTTGTACCAACTAAATACTCAAAACATTTCTCTCCATATACATACCAACCTACGATGGTCGAGAAACCAAAGAAGATTACTGAGAACGCAACAATATATTCACCGACAACTCCTAACGTGGCTGCAAAGGCCGCTGACGTCAATGCGCCACCATCAAGTCCTGCTTCATGCGTTACCCCAGATAGCAGTCCACCTGTCGGGTCCCAGAACCCTGAAATTACAAGAACTAAACCAGTCATTGTACAAACGATAATTGTAACGATAAATGTACCCGTCATTGCTACTAAAGCTTGCTTTACAGGATGATCCGTTTTCGCATTACCAGCAATTAAAGCTGCTGTACCTAAACCAGCCTCGTTTGAGAAAATACCACGAGCTACCCCGTTACGGATTGCTTCTGATACAAGTACTCCTACAAATCCACCAGTTGCTGCAACTGGATTAAAGGCATAATAGAAAATTAATTGGAATGCTGGAATAATTTGATCATAATTTACGGCTAAAATAATCAATGATCCAGCAATATATAATACAGCCATAACTGGAACAAAGAATCCGGCTACAGTACTAATGCGTTGAATTCCACCAAAAATAATTAATCCTGCTAACCCAGCTAATAAAATACCAGTAACCAAGTTATTTACGCCGAATGATGTTTCCATCACACTAGCAATTGTGTTCGATTGGACACTATTACCTATTCCAAGTGCAGCAAATGCTCCAAAAACAGCAAATGCTATTGCTAACCATTTGAATTTCTTTCCTAAACCTCTTTCAACATAATACATAGGTCCACTTGAATACTCGCCATTCGCATTTTTAACGCGGTATTTCATTGCTAATAATGCTTCTGCATATTTTGTAGCCATTCCTAGTAAACCGACAATCCACATCCAGAAAATTGCACCTGGTCCCCCAATGGTTATCGCTGTAGCTACCCCTGCTATATTACCATTACCAATTGTTCCTGCTAATGCAGTCATTAAAGCTTTAAAGTTACTAACATCCCCCTCGTCTTTAGAACTAGCTTGTCCTTCCTTTGTAAAGCCAAGCTTGAATGCATATAGCAACCGCCTAAATTGAAGCCCCCTTAACATTATCGTAAGTAGTAGTCCAGTCCCAAATAAAAGGATTAAACTCGGTGTTCCCCATAGAACACCATTGATTTTGTCTAAAACTGCAAGTATGTCCATCTGTTCCCCTCCAAATGTTAACGCTTTCAAATTTATTACGTTAGTAATTCTAACATTATTGTGAACAAATATTGTTGTGGAATTTCTAAAAAATAATTCATTCTATTTGTGATATTCTACAAACGAAACATTCTCGAACTTACATACAAAACGCTCATGACGATATTCCGACACCATCTATTATGTAAAAAAACGAGCAATTTCCTTCTCTTCGCTGTAAACTTCTAGCGAATTTTAGAGGCTCATTCAGGAAATCACTCGTTCTTTTGTCATACAAAACGTTCATGGCGGCATTCCTGACGCCACCATCTAATAGGGAAAAGGCGATCGATCTCTTTCGCTGCGCTGTAAAGCTACTGACCGCGGGTCACATCATGTGATACTTCTTAGAGAATTCACCGTGCAGCTTTGCGACAAGTAACTGCGGGAGCACACTCTATCGACCTTTAGAGGCTTGTTCGGAAAAGCCGACCGGTATTTTGCTTTTTTCATAGAAAATAGAATAATATAAAAAGGTACGCTATTACATTATTTATCGATAATAAAAGTTAAATATATTAACATTAGGGTATTTTAATACTTTAAGTACCTTAGTCTAATGAATTTCATAATTCATTATTCTCGCCACTAAGATCAATATATAGTTGCGTTAAAACCATTCGTAAACTATATATTGCGTGATGTGGCTCATTTTTGGTAATTATGAAATTCACTCAGTTAAATTAAGAATAAACTTATATGTAATCTCGTTATTATGTATAATAGTATAGTTATCAAATTTTTAAGGAGTAATTTCAGATGAGTCAAAATTATAATGAAAAAGATCCCTTTAAAGAAACGTTTGGAAATCTAGAAAATCTAGTAGATAAAATTAGCGATGTATTACAGTGCCCGGTTACCATTGAGGATGCTAACCATCGGCTATTAGCGTATAGTTCACACGAAGGCCAATCTGACCCAGCTAGAGTTGCTACAATTATAGCCAGAAGAGTGCCAGAAAAAGTGATTAACAGCTTATGGAGAGAAGGTATTATTCCTAAGCTTAATCAAAGTAACGACCCAGTTCGAATTTCAGAACTTGACAACATTGGAATTGGTAACCGAGTTGCCATAGCGATATTCTCAAAGAACGGAATACTAGGTTATATTTGGGTACTAGAAATTGATAAGCATCTTTCAGAAGAACAATTATCGTTGTTAAAAAAGGCCGCTCAAACAGCTAAGAATCAATTATTACAACTACAAGTTCGCAAAAAAAAGAAGCAAGAAGGCCACCAAGAATTTTTCTGGCAACTCCTTACTGGTCATTTAAAATCACATCAGGAAATTAAGACGAAGATTGAACAGTTTAATCTCCGTCCCTCATTACCTGTTTCAGTCATTGTATTTCAATTTAAAAATGAAATTACACCAAAAATTGAAAGTAATATATCCTATATGATTACAACGACTCAACAACTACGAATTACGTTTTTTGTTATTAGTCGAAACGAATTAATATTATTAGGTTCGCCTCTATCAGGAAAGGGAGAAAAGGTAGCGACCATTAATTTTGTAGAAGAGTTTATTTCTCAAATGGATAAACGCTTCAAGGTTCATGACATCCAAGGTGGTTGTGGTAGTTTATATGATAATTACGAAAAAATAGAAAAAAGTTATCATGAGGCACTATCAGTTTTAAGTATAAAAAATCAATTTCCAAAGGAAGTAGGCAACACTTATAGTTATCAACAATTAGGAATATATCGTTATTTAGAAGTACTTTTAAAGAAAAAACAAGAAGATGGATACGAAAATGCTGCCCTTCAAAAACTTGGCGACTATGATGAGAGCAATAAAACTCATTTATTAGAAACACTTGAAGTATTTTTAAACAAGGATAGCAATGTGAATGATGCCGCAAAAGAGCTTCACATCCATACAAATACTTTAATCTATCGCTTAAAAAGAATAGCGGAAATTGCTGATATAGACCTTAAAAACCCAAATCAAAAAATGACTTTGTATTTAGATATCAAACTAAATAAATTAATGTAGGCGAATTCAGTAATATTCACTTCTACCATATTTTTAGTATGTAATAGTT
>SKOL01000219.1 GCA_007120055.1 Anaerobacillus sp. | reverse complement strand
TTAGGTTAGATGATGGTTAAGCTGGTTGGATTAGTCTTTAGTTGGAAAGTGGAAAGGGTGAACTGGAGTTAGGTTCGATGGCGGTTTGTTTGGGTTACCACCATATAATTCACTGCCCCACGTAACTTGTTAACTCTTTCCAACTTTCCCCTTTCCAACATCTGTTTACTTTGAAGTATATGGCGGTTCCTCGTTTTTATCAGGATCGTCGTGAGTAGGGTGAGCGCCAGGATCTTGACGTGGCAAGTTTTGATGTAGTGATTTAAATTCATAATTAAAAGCACTCATACTTCGTTGCCCTTCATGCCAAGGAGACGTTTTCCCTAACTTTTTACTTTGTTTTGCAGCCCGATATGGTCCTTCGGGGTATTCTTCAGGGAAGACATAATTATTTTTTGTTTCAACATTCGAAAAGTCAGTATACGATGGCTTTTCCTTATCCATAGTCTCCACCTCCTTACGTTAGCTTTCCCGAAAGGAAGTAAAGTTACTACGGCTATAAAAAACTTAAATGACTTCGTATAAAAATTGACGAAGTTCTTCAGCATCGGTTTCATCGAGGTTAAAGACATGCTCAATATAGCCTGGCTCTTCTAAGTCGTCGTTACCGATAATTGCTAGTCGATTTGATTGCATATCGAGAACAATATGCTTGCCGTAATAACGGCTTGTTGAAGTAATTGCAATATCAAAACGTTGGTTTTCCCCCATAAAGCTTATGAACCTTGTTTTTGTTTGCTCAGTATCGTCATATAGATAGAAACGTTCCGTCATGCTGTACCATCCTTTCTTTCCGTTGCCACTGCGCTGTTTTATATTTGTAGCCAAATTGCTTTCAATAATTTTCAATTTTAAATTGTAAATTGTGAATTTTATATTTTTCTTTAGTTTGATCATATCTTATTTTTTTAACAAAAAAAAGAAATTCACCTCGGAAGGTCAATTTCATTCTTTTTTAATTCTCGTGCGGTAAAGATGTTTACTAATGAATTTATAAAGTTTCCTTATATTGTTTGAGTTTTAATAAACTGTTACTTAAATGTGCGTGCATGGCATCACGTGCGTTGCTAGGTTGTCTAGTGACTACAGCTTGCAGGATATTTTGATGTTCTTCATATACTTGTTGTTTTTTACCGGCGATTTTCGTATTAAGGTTCAAAGACACGATCATTGCTTCGTTATATATACCGGATATATTTTTAATAGTTTGTATAAGGACCGGATTTTTAGTGGCTTGTACAATTCCGTGGTGGAAAGTAAAATCAGCTTTATCGTCAATAGATGTAGGATCGTTGAGGTTTTCATAAAGTTGTTTTTGGGCTTCGTATAATGAAACTAAATCTTCTGTTTCGTGACGTTCAGCGGCTAAAAATGCAGCTTCGGTTTCTAAAATAATTCTAGTTTCTAATAAATGTATCACTTGATCAAAGCCCAAGGTTTCGACGATCGCTTTTTGAAGTAATTTATCCATTTGGACCTGCCTAACCCAGCTCCCACCACCTTGTTTGGATTCAATAATGCCATTCGCGGCTAAGGCGCTTAACGCTTCGCGTACTGGCATTCGACTAACACCGAAAAGAGCTGAAAGTTCAGCTTCTGAAGGAAGTTTTGTGTTAGGTGCAAACTCACCAGAACGAATTCGTTGTTTAATTTCTTCGAGCACTTGTTCCGAAATTTTCTTTCTCTCTATCATGAATGTGTCATCCCCCCGCTTATAACTTTACTTGTATTATAACATACTGGCGTTATTGCGCTTTAGACATATATTGATATAGAGGAAATTATTTCTTTTTTCGGGGTTTTAATAGTAGTCAGGGGAAGTAAGAAACAAAAAGGTTATTGAGATATCCCAATAACCTTTTTTTAGAAATGTTATGCACTTTTAGAGTCTTGTGATTGTGTTCGGTTGAATGGGTCTTCGGTAACCCACCAGCCTTTTTTCTTATATATGAGGATAATGATAATCCCGGTTAATAATAAAGTAACTGGGAAGACCCAAGGTAATCCAATTGAGAATAATATCGGTGCCATCGTGATGATCAACATCTCAGGTGGTACCATTCCTAGATACGAGATCGCATAATCGTCAAGTGTTTTACTTTTTAACTCAGGGTCAACAATTCGTAAAAGAGCTAATCCCATTGCTACGGTTCCTGTACTCCAACCCCAACCAAAAATTGCACGTTCAAACCAATAGTTATCAAATAAACGTGGTGCAACAAAACGGAAGATGCAGTAAGCCCAAATAATACCGAAAACAAATAGAGCAAGAAGTGGAACTGCGTATTCTACAACTACGGCAATATTAATAGAAGCAATACCGAAAGCAACGAGTAAGTCAGTCGCTCCACCACTTATACGTGTAATAATTCGTTGGTCAACGTAATCATCACTTTTTGTTTTCCGCAATACAAACTGAAGAAATAATCCAAGTAAGAATGCGATACTAAATAAAGGAATTGCAATTTGCGGGAAAAGTGAATTTCCAAAGTTCGTAAGGAAATAAGCACCTGCAACAACAAGACTGACTAAAGCAACGTGAAAAATTAATGGATCGATTGAGATAGGTGATATCGTGTCATCACCTAAAGCTTTTCTGTTTTTGCGACTTACTAATCCAGTTTTTAATTCTTGTGGTAAATCATTGAAGCTTGATATAAATGATGTATGTCCTTTTTGTGTACTTCTTTTAATAAGAAATAAACCACCCAGTACGGCTACAACCATTCCGATCGTTGCAGAAGTCATTCCTAAAGTTAGTGCCTCTTCCCAACCTTGAATAGCAAACCCTTGTCCTAAAGCAGCGGCGGTTCCATGTCCCCCGAGGAACCCTGCACCTAAAATAAGTCCAAATCCTACATGAAGGTCATTAAAAATGACGTTCAAAATCGCTAATCCGAATAAAGCTCCGCCACCCCACATTAAAACTGTCAGTAACATTGAGTAAGACCACATGTTACGAACTCTACCAGCTAACTTCTTCCACGGAACCTTCGATGCCCCGATCGGAATGGCCCCGAAGATGACTGCAATTAAGACCCCTGGATAAGTGGCGATTTGATCTGAGAAAGGTAAAATGTTTACTCCGCTCGGACCAAGAAGCAATCCTAAAAATCCAGCAATCATACTCGCAGGTAAAAATAGTGATTGAATAAACTTTACCTTAGCTCGTAACAACGTTCCAATCACTAATAAAAATGATACGATCCCCACATCGACAAATAGTGACCATGCTGTAAATTCCAAAAAATCTCCCCCTTAAAATGATATTTTCTTGTAAGCGCTAACAAAGTCGTAATACAATTATACAAATAATTTTTATGATTTCAAATATTTTTTTTGAAATTTATTAAAAAATTTTAAAAATTCAATATATATATCCAAAATTTGCTAATATATGAGAAATAGTTTAATTTTTTATATTAATTCGAAAATTTATTATTGAATAATTTTTCTCAAGATGTATACTTGTATTATAACTTTTAATAAAATCAAATTTTAATTTAAAACTTAGGGGGAGAACAAAATGCAAGAAAAGCACATTTCTTTTTATAGTGAAGGTTGTAAACTTCAAGGAACTGTTTATTTACCAGATAACATGGTTGAGGGTGAGAAATATCCAGCAATCATTCCAAACTCTGGTTACCAAGGGTTTAATGAGTTTTATCCACGTCTTTTCGCTGAAAAGTTTACAAAAATGGGGTATATTTGCTTAGGTTTTGATTACCGGGGGTTTGCTGAAAGTGAAGGGGAAGCTGGAAGAGTTATTCTTTCAGAGCAAGTTGAAGATATTATTAACGCAATTCATTACTTAACTACATTAGACGAAGTAGATACTGATCGTATTGGTTTAATCGGATGGGGAATGGGTGCTAACAATGTCGTTCATG
>SKOL01000236.1 GCA_007120055.1 Anaerobacillus sp. | reverse complement strand
TGTCTCTCTCAGCTTTTCAAGCACCCCTAGCAGTGATTATCTTTTATTGAATTTTGTAAATAGAACTACTACTGTTATAGTTTTACCATAACAGAGAATGTTTTTCAAATACTTTTTTTCAGGCAAGTTTGAAAAACAAGTAAATTATACATTCTTGACGATATATCTTCACCATCTAATATGTAAATGCCGGTCGAATTCTCTCGCTTCGCTGTAAAGCTACTGACCTCAATCACATCATGGCACGCTTCTTAACAAAGGGCTCCGTGCTGCTTTGCGACGAGTAACCGCAGGAGCACCTTCTAGCGAATTTTAGAGGCTCGCTCGAGATTTCGACCGGACATTGTCATCCAAAACCACCATGACGGCATTCCGTCACCATCTAACATGTAAAAGACAGGCGGAGCACAGCCTAACCAATAAATAATCCAACTTTCATCACATGAAATAATCACTCCCTACTCATACTAAAACCTATGAGGGGGATTATTGACAGATGAAATTTGCATTTATTTTTTTACTTTTCATTCAAATTTTTTCAAACTCCAACCAAATTTCGATCGTTTTTGAAGATAAGACGATTGCTGAAGTGGATCGTTCCGAATTAACTTCAGTCGTCGGTGATGAAAAAATCGATGCCGAAAAAGTGCGCAAGTTTGTCGAGGAAATTAATATGACCGTTTATAAAGCACCGAAAAATGCAGAGCTTGATGATTATGGTGGGATTATTCCAGAAGAAATTGGCTACAAACTAAACAAAGAAAAGTTCACGATGGATCTATATAAATCATTTTTTGATAAAGGATCGACTACGATCAATGTGCCAATATTACCGCTATATGCTAAGGTAGACAGCGAATTATTAGCGACGATACGCGTAAAACGACTCGGACAATTTACGACCTATTTTAACCGTCGAAAAAAAGCCCGCATTCAAAACATTTCACTAGCCGTGGAAGCGATCAACAATCACGTTGTTTTCCCCGGTGAAGTGTTTTCATTTAATGAAGTCGTCGGCAAACGTACGTTAGAAAAAGGCTATTTACCTGCGCCAATTTTTATTAGAGGGAAAGTGTACCGAGATTTTGGTGGTGGTATATGTCAAGTTTCGTCCACTTTATTTAATGCAGCTGACAAAGCTGGTTTGGAAATATTAGAACGCCATTCTCACAGTAGACGTGTACCGTATGTACCGCCAGGACGAGACGCGAATGTTAGTTGGTACGGCTCTGATTTTACATTTAAAAATCATTACAACCAGCCAATCCTCATTCGAGCCAAAGTTTATGGCGGGGCGTTGATGATTATGATTGATTCGTCAGATGTGGTGAATGGTCGGTGAGAGAAAGTGCTAGGAGACTCCACAGAAAGATCAGTCCTTTCGAAAACTCACTGTAAATATTGTTAGTTATTTCATACAAGCATTAGAGATACTTTTGAAAGATTATAAAATAATCTTATTGAGTCGGTGTTTGAGAGAGTCTATTTAAAAGAAAATTGTAAGGGAATTTTATTTCTTAACCACTAGAGTCTTTCCTCTGGAGTATACTTAATTTCAGTAAAAAAGATGCCTCAAAAGGGGATATCCCTATTTGAAGGCATCTTTTTACTCGGTTACTAGTGTCTAAGGGATAAAAATTATTTCATCAACTTCCCCAGGAATCATATTAAGAATCGTATCTATCACACCATAAACACTGTCAGTTATTGTGATGTCTTGAAGTGGTGTATTTCCAGTGTTCGTTACTATAAATTTGAACTGTGGCGTTACTCCTGGTGGTAGTAAAGGTCCAGGTGACACATTAGCAGGTACAAATGTTGCCCCTTCATCTACAGAAACGAGTTTTTCAATGGTAATTGATGGATTAGGCTCCTCTTGAAGCCCAAAGTAAAATGCTGGATCTGTATCCGTTACTTCTATTCCAGTAGTTTCTCCTGTTCCAGTAGCTGTAGCGACGTTCATTTGCTCGCCTTCTTGTAGAATTACAGGCGGAGGCGGTACAAAGAACGTTTGTGATGCTCCTGGAGCAAGAGTTAATCCAGTAGCAATTATCCCAAAATCAGTATCAGTTACTTCCACATCAATAAGGGTGTCATCACCTGGACTACCAGGATTTCTTACAGTAAATCTAAATTGTGGTGTTTCCGGTGAAATGACAGTTGGCCCAGGAGGGGTATTTGCATCAAACCATGTTGTCCCTCCATCAGGAGAAACCTCTTTAATCAATTCGATAGATACACCTATTTGAGCTCCCTCATAGTTTGCATCATCACTATCTTGCACTTGTTGCCCTGTGTCACGACCAACACCAGTAGCAGTTGCCGTGTTTGTTTGCTGGCCTTCTTGCCCTGCTACTATTATGTCTTCCATAATAGATTGACCAGGATCAAGAGTTTCATTCAAGATGATATTTCCATGAACATTGTCAATTACATCAACATCGTCTAAAATTTCGTTACCCGTATTCGTTACTACATATCTGAAATGAACATTTGGAAATTGTGAGAGATCCAATACAGGACCAGGTGGATTATCAGCGTCTACAAATGTCGCGCCTCCATCTACGGATACGAATTTCTCAATCGTAATCGCCGGTTCCAACTGTTGAATGGTTGCAGGGTTTGGTGACACATATACACCACTCGTACCTGACGTCATACTAAATTTAGTCGTCAGTGTATACCATCCTCCAACGAAAATAGCATTACTAAATGGTGAAGTTTCTCCGAAGAAAATAGCATCAGGTGTACCTGCTGGACCTGTACCTGGATAGAGGGTAGTTGGGCGGCCTGTTGATAACCAATATCCAGTGAAAAATCCACCACCACTAAAGTCACTTCCGCCATTGATTAATGCACCTTGACCGTCATCAAATCTAGGTCCTTGTGGATAAGGGGGGGCTGGGTTCGATCCTCCACCTGAGGCATTCATATCACCTGCAACGTTAATAAAGTTCGTTGGTGTTAGTCCTCCTAATGGAACGATGGCCCCACCACTTTGCGGTTTTACTTGCCCTTGATATCCATTAGTTGGATCTCCATCTGTATCCCATCGTAGAATAAATACGTCACCAGGATCGCCTGTTATATTAATTTTAGACGAGAAACTCAGCCCAGACGTTATATTAATAACAAAAACTTCGTTAATTCCGTTTTGAGTATTTAGGCCATTTAAAGAAGTAGACGAAACACTAGTAAAACCAGGCGAAGCAGGAAGGGCATTAATTTGCTGAATCGCACTAATCAAGTCCGTTTCAAGATCAGCAATTCGTGCGACTTCGTTAGTAATACCAGTAGCCTGGCCAGCATTCACTGGCTGATTGATGATATTCTGCCATGCTCCGAGTGTTGCATCATTCGTATAGATTGTTCCAGCGTAAGGAACACTCCCCGATGTTCGCTGATCAGCTTGAATTCCATCCACTGCTACATCTCCAATATATCCTTTCGTAGCGCCTTGCCAGTTTGCATCTTCTCTGCCGTCGGCAAAAAAGAACAAATAGTTAGGCAAGTTACCTAAATCTACGCCACCTATAATAGTCATTTTAAAACCTCCTTTTTAGTCAAATTTTTAAATTATGATGCTACTTGTCTATGGTAGAAGGCAACATCAGAGTCCGTCACTTCTATTCCATTAAAAAAACCAGTAACTGTCCCTGTGTTCTCAATAATCTCAATATCAGGTGGTGGTGGAGTAGGTTCAATAGGAATTTCTAAAACATCTTCCAACTTAAATTGTAGAAGCATTTCTTTTTTAATGACATTTCGTAAACTTTTTTCAACAGATCTATTAATTTCTAAAATTTGATCCATTGTTGCATTTTCATCTTCTACTACTCTTTGAATCTTCTCACCTTCAGCATTAATAATATGCGCTAAACCTAACTCTTCA
>SKOL01000037.1 GCA_007120055.1 Anaerobacillus sp. | reverse complement strand
GTTGAATTTTCATTTAAGTGAAGAACAAGAAATGGTTAGAAAAATGGTGCGCAGCTTTGTTGATAAAGAAATACTTCCATTTATTCAAGAGTGGGACTCAAAAGGATACTTCGAACCTAATATTTTAAAACGATTAGCTGAACTAGAATTAATGGGGGTGTGTATTCCGGAAGAATATGGGGGTACAGGAATGGATTATAACACGCTTGCTATTGTTTGTGAAGAGCTAGAGCGTGGTGATACAGCGTTTCGAACTGCTGTTTCTGTTCATACCGGTTTAAACAGTTTAACTTTATTACAATGGGGGACGGAAGAACAAAAACATAGATACTTGGTTCCTCAGGCAAAAGGTGAGAAAATTGGAGCCTTTGGCTTAACCGAGCCTAACGCTGGTTCTGATGTGGCCGCATTACAAACAACTGCTGTTCTAGATGGTAACGATTATGTTTTAAATGGACAGAAAACGTGGATCTCCCTTTGTGATTATGCTGATAACTTTTTAGTCTTTGCTTAAACAAATAAGGAATTAAAACACAAAGGGATATCAGCCTTTATTGTGGAACGTGATATGCCTGGTTTTTCTTCGAAAGCAATTAAAGGGAAATTAGGTATTAGGGCTGGCAACACAGGGGAGTTATTTTTAGATAACGTTCGCGTACCGAAGGAAAACCTACTTGGCCAAGAAGGAGAAGGGTTTAAAATTGCGATGTCAGCATTAGATAATGGACGGTTTACAGTCGCTGCTGGTGCGTGTGGACAAATTCTTGCTTGTATAGAAGAAAGTGTAAGATACTGCCATCAGCGTAAAACATTTGGAAGAGAAATTGGCAAACACCAGTTAGTCCAGCAAATGCTTGCCAAGATGGAAGCAGGTTATCAAATGTCTCGTCTACTGGTTTTCAAAGCAGGATGTTTAAAGAATGAGGGCAAGCGAAATACAAGAGAAACTTCGCTTGCTAAATGGCAGGCCTGTGACTTTGCAAATGAAGCCGCAAATGATGCTGTACAAATTCATGGCGCATATGGTTTTTCAAATGAATATCCAGTTGAAAGATTTTTAAGGAACTCGAAAGCGCCAGTTATCTATGAAGGTACTAGAGAAATTCACACTATAATGCAGGCGGAATATGTCCTCGGATATCGTGAAGATAAAGCGCTATCTAAGGGATTACCGGAATGGCCGTTTCAACAAGAAGTAATCAAGCATTAAAATCTATTTTTCTAGAATGCTTAAAAAAAGACAAGGGAATGAGTAACAGTTTTGAGCGAAGTCTGGCTCAAAACTGTTACTCATCTCACTTTAAAATTATTTGATTACGAAGTTACTTTTTCGGAAAGCGAAAAAATCATCACAACCATATTCTATCGGGTCGATACCTTATGCTTTACTCCCAGTTGTTAAAATAAACTGTATATGCCCACCGGTTATCTGATTCAGTTTGGCACTATAAATCACTAGAGGATCCCGTAATCATGTTTGCGGAATATTTTCGCCATTTCTTTCCGGAACTCTAGTTGGTAAGGAAAGCCCCATTTAATCCAGTCTTTTAAGAGTACAGGAGCGATGGAGGCTTTATTTCCTATATGAAAAGAAGGAATATTGAAAATAAAAGTCGAACTTTTAAACAATTGAATGTTTCAAAAAGACAGGTGAGTGTTTTGTTTTTTATCAGAGCGCAATTATTAAACCGTGGAAGAACGTTCATTATATTAGCGATGTGCTTCCTTTACTTGGTTCAATATTTTTTCCCTTTCTCCACTTTAAATCATACTCTTTCAATAGTTGGAATAGTTATTTTTTTTATGACGATTTTTTATGTTGGCAATACACAAAAAACAATTGCAATTGTGCTCTTTCTTTTAGGGGTAGTTGTTCATGTAAGTGTTAAAGAACAACCCCTTTTTTCAAGTTTTGTTTATATCCAGAGAAACCTGCCTATTTTAACTTTAATTATTTTAGTTCCATTAATTTCAATACCTATTAAAGCAGGTGGGTACTTTAAATCAGTTCAATATTTTATGATCAAAACAAGAAGTAGACCTAAATTGTCATTTATTTTCTTATCGAGCTTTTTAGGACTAATTAGTCCAATTCTTAATATGGGAACTGTTCGAATAGTTCATGAAATGGTAGATGGACTAAAGTTAAATCCGAGGCTTTTAGCCAATTCCTATATGACTGGTTTTACATCAGCGATGCTTTGGTCACCTTACTTTGCATCAGTTGTAATAGTCCTATACGAAATCGGAGCTGATATCCAAAAGTATGTACTGCTTGCACTACCTGTAGCGATCGTCTATTTAATGGTTGGAAATTTGTTATTTTCACTTAAATATGATGATAAACAAAATGAATATATTAATCTTCCATTAAATGAAAATGGTAAACAAACAGAACGGTTTCATCTAATTAATATATCGAAGTTACTTAGTTTTCTGTTCATGTTAATCGGGCTTTTACTTGTTATAGAAGCTGTCACTAAGCTTTCGATGTTATTAATTGTGAGTTTAATTGCAATCTTTGTACCTACTATCTGGGGGCTATCGACTCGAAAGTTTGGTGAATTATTACCAGCTATGAGGAGTTATTTTAATGGAATCTGGTTTATGAAAAATGAAATTACATTGTTTTTAAGTGCAGGTTTTTTTGCTAGTGCAATAGCAAAAACGCCAATTACAGAAGGAATTGAATATTATTTGCTGACAATTGCAAATATCTCAATACTACTGTTTGCATTAATAATTTTTTTCATAGTCTTTATTTTAGCGTTCATTGGTGTTCACCAGATTATTGTTGTACCAATTCTCGCCTCACAAATACAAGCATCGGTAATTGGAATAACTCCTGAGATGTTAGCGTTAATTTTTATCCTTTCATGGTCTGTTACTGTGATCATTTGTCCATTGAGTGCCATTAATATAATAGTTAGTAATTGTGTAAAGCAGAATGGGTTTACGGTTGGCTTCAAATGGAATGGTCGTTTTGTTGTCAGCATTGTCAGCTTAGTTTTTTTTATTGTTTATTTATCACAGTTTTTTTAAGAGTCCTAGCACAAAGTAAAGTAACAGAAACCATTGTTAAAAGATTTGTACATTGATTTTTTTGAAATGAAAAAAGATGTAATTTATAAAAAATTCAAAAATGAATGACGAATTTACATTGGAAATTTCGCCATTTATCACTGAAAAATAACTTTTGAAAGTTTATATTGAATTATTTTTGAATTGTTTTTGAATTAGCTTGGAATTATTTTGGTTTTTTTAAAATATTTCAAAAAATAGGATGCGTGAAGGAAATCAAAAAATAATTATAAATTTTAAAAGAATCTTCTGATAGAACTGTCAGATTAAGTGATTTAAAAATGAAAGGTTAAGATATTTTTATCAGAATAACTCCTTAATAATATTTGGCATGGAATTTGCATCGATAATTGTATATCGAAGAAGGAGTGAAAAAAATGACAAAAACATTGACTGATGAACAACTGCAAATGAAAACAATGATTAGGAATTTTGTAGAAAAGGAAGTTGAGCCTTATGCACAACAAATCGAAGAAGAAGATGCTATACCTGAACATTTAATTGAAAAAGCAAAAGAATTAGGCTTGTTTGGAATAAGTATTCCTGAGGAGTATGGTGGAATTGGTTTGAATACAATCGGGAAATCAGTTGTACTTGAGCAATTAGGAAGAACCCATAATGGCTTCGTGTCATTAATTAGTGCGCATACAGGAATTGGAAGCACTGGTATTGTCCGTTTTGGATCAGAATATTTAAAGAAAAAATATTTACCAGATATGGCGTCAGGGACAAAGATTGGCGCATTTGCTTTATCAGAACCTGGAGCAGGATCGGATGCAACAAATCTCTCCACTCGTGCCGAAAAAAAGGGTG
>SKOL01000748.1 GCA_007120055.1 Anaerobacillus sp. | reverse complement strand
GCTCTACGCATCGATTCTTCCATAATTGCTCCTAAGATTAATGCTAAAATGAGTGGCGCGGCTGGAAATTGATATAACCTCATCAAAAAGCCAATGATTCCAAACGCTAACACTAACGTTAAATCGAACGTACTAAAATTCAACCCATAAACACCGATCATACAAAAAACTACGATTAATGATAGCAACATTGCTCTAGGTATAGTGAGAATTTTTGAGATGAGCGGTATTAACGGTAAGTTTAAAACGAGTAGAAAGATGTTCCCGATATACATACTTGCGATAACACCCCAAAAAATATCAGGTCTCGTCTCGAGCATTAAAGGTCCTGGTGTAATCCCCATGATTAATAGTGCCCCTAGTAAAATCGCAGTTGTCCCTGACCCTGGAACACCTAGTGTCAGTAACGGAACAAATGACCCACCACATGCCGCATTATTGGCCGCTTCAGGTGCCGCAACCCCTTTAATATTCCCCTTACCAAATGTATCCCCGTCTTTGGCAATTCTTTTTTCCATACTATACCCTAAAAATGAACCGATCGTAGCACCAGCACCTGGCAATACCCCTGTGAAAAATCCAAGTATCGAGCTTCTCCCAATCGGTCCTGAAATTTCTTTCACTTCTTTTTTTGAAAGCTTTAACGAACCAATCTTGTTTTGCTTAATTGAATTGCTCGGTCTTAATAACATGACGAACACTTCAGCTAAAGCAAAAACTCCTAAAGCAACGATTAAAAAGTCGATTCCTTCCATTAACTTAATGTTACCAAATGTATAACGAACGGTACCCGTCTGCAAATCAATCCCGACAATCGCTACCATCACACCAAAAACTGCAGCAATCAGACCTTTAACAAGCGACTTATCGGAAAGACTAACAACCGCCGTCAACCCAAGCACCATTAATGCAAAATATTCTGCAGGCCCAAACGAAACCGCGACCTTAGAAAGTAGTGGGGCAACAAGCATAAGTCCGATAATACTGATCGTCCCACCAATAAACGAGGCATAGGCGGCCAGGGCGAGAGCTTTTCCCGCTTTTCCCTTTTTCGCTAAAGGATACCCATCAAAGGAGGTCGCCACTGTCCCTGCTACCCCTGGTGCATTCAGTAAAATCGATGACGTCGAACCACCAAAAATCGCACCGTAATAAACACCTGCCATTAAAATCAGTCCTGTAGCTGGGTTCATCCCAAACGTAATCGGTATCATCAAAGCTAAAGCACTAATCGGCCCTAAACCCGGAAGCATCCCGATCACTGTTCCGGCAAAAACCCCGATAAATACGAATATTAAATTTTCCCACTGCAAGGCCACTGAAAAGCCGTACAATAAATTTTCAATTGCTTCCATATTCTCACCCCAAAGTTACATAGGTAATATTCCTTTTGGCAAATATACGCCTAACCCTTTTGTTAAAAGGAAATAAAAACCCATGCTAATAAAAGCCGAAACTAGTAAAGTTATCATGTGTTTTTTATAGCCGAAATAAATCGTCATTGCGAACGTATAAGTGAGTGTCGTTAACACAAACCCTGCTTTTTCTAAAAAATAAATATAGAACAAAATTGAAATCATCGTAACTAGCACCTGAGCTTTCGGCTGTCTCCATAACGGGAGAGTTGATGTATCGACCTCTGTGTGCTCCTTCATTTCTTGATCAATTTTCTCAAATGTTTCCTTTGTTTCTTCGTCAACTAATGTAATTGCTTCTTCCTTGTCTTTGGTGAAAAATAGAAATACCGCCAAAACAACCATTACAAACCCTAATACCTTCGGAAAAAGATCAGAATCAATTGGCCTTGGGATCATAAAGTCTGGAATTTGATAAGCATGATACAGATAAAAAACAGAAAAGATGAGTAAAATAATTGCTATTACTTGATTAGAATTTAATTTTAGTAATTTCATCGCTTTTCACCTCCTATTAAAATGTGAAAGTATGAATCTTAATTTTTAGTTGTGAAACTTCATAACAAGGAACGTATTACACCGAACGAGCAACCTCACTTACTCGAAATTTGTCCACCTTAACTTGCTAGTTATCCACATCAACTCGAAGTTTATCCACATTGACTCGCTAGTTATCCGACATTGATCGAAATTTACCCACATTAACTTGCAAGTTATCCACACTTATTCGGATTTTATCCGTATTAACTCGTAAGTTATCCACATTAACTCAAATTTATCCTTCTTAACTTGCACATTATCGCCCTTTAACTCACCATTTTTTAAACAAAAGGTGGTCTGAAAAATCATTCAAGACCACCCGATGTCAATTTGTACGCTTACTCGATTAAGCCGATATCCGTTAAAACAGTTCCAAATAAATCTAATTGCTCATCTAAAAACTCACCAAATTCTGCACTTGGCATATACGCATCTAACCAACCAAGTTGCCCTGCAGCTTCTTTCCAGCCATCTGTTTCTAACATTTCAGCATAAAGATCTTCATAGTAAGCGATTGCCTCAGCAGGCATATCTTTTGGCCCCATAATTCCACGCCAAATATCAAATGTATAATCAATTCCCGCCTCAACATAAGTTGGTACGTCAGGAAGATTTGATAAACTTTCCGGAGCTGAAATAACTAAAGCCTTGATATCTCCACCAGCTAATTGAGCAGTTGCTTCACCCATACCTGTGATTACAGCATCAACGTGACCACCGAGAAGGTTTGTCATCGCTTCACCACCACCAGAGAAAGGAACGTAGTTAAGTTCCGCCGCATTAAGACCGGCCGCTGCAGCTGCGCCTGCGATAGAAATGTGGTCCATACTTCCTGGAGCTGACCCTCCTCCGATACTTACTCCACTTGGGTCTTCTTTGATTGCATCAAATAACTCATTGATGGTTTGATATTCTGAATCACTTCTTACTAACACGATTGAATAGTCGGTAATTAATCTCGCAATCGGTGTGAAATCTTGGTGATTATACTGTGATCCACCGCTTAGTGGTACTAAAATAACCGGTGGACTTGCTGCAAATAAAACATGTGGATCTTCTGCTTTTCCAGCGATTTCTGCCCACGCAACTGCACCACCACCACCTGGTGTATTAATCGCTGCAAAATTTTGTGAAGATAACCCTTCTTCTTGGATTACACGAGCCGTTGTACGAATTAACGTATCCCAGCCACCACCTGGGTTTGCTGGTGCAACATATTCAATAGCTTGGGATGGCTCCCAAGCAACAGGTTCTGAGTCACCATTGGTATCGCCACTAGGAGTAGAATTACTACCATTGTCATTAGTAGAAGCTGGCTCATCATTACTACAGCCTACAGCTACCATCATCATTAACAACACACTAAATAATAAAGCGAAAAAACTAAAGCGTTTACAATTTCTCTTCCTCATAAAAAAAGCCCCCTTTTATTTTTGATAATTTAAAATTATCAGTAAATAAAAGAGAGCGGAAGTTTTTGTTTATAAGTTGAATATTGTTAATAAAATTAATTTTGTGCATTTTGTTCACGAGTGGACATAGCGACGCTCAGGTCGACCGACATCACCGTAATTTATTTTTGCTTCAGCTTGTTCGACCGAAACTAAATACTCTAAATAACGCCTTGCTGTTGAACGACTCGCACCGATTTCTTTACCGACTTTTCCTGCAGTCGCACCCGAATCGCCAAACTCGCCTAAAACTGTAACGACCTTTTCTAACGTTAAACGATCGATTCCTTTCGGTAAATGCTTTTTTACAGCTGTTGCTTGATTTGTTTTTGAACTAAGCAAATCGATTTCAGCTTGCGAAATTTCAACTTTACTACGTAGCAAAAGTTTTTCATTTTTATAGCGTAAGAGAGACTGGGCGACCCGTTTTTTCTCAATCGGCTTGATTAAGTAATCAAAAATTCCACCTTTTAGCGCTTCTTCAACCGT
>SKOL01000515.1 GCA_007120055.1 Anaerobacillus sp. | reverse complement strand
TTCAACCACATCAACACGGCTGGCCAGTAACTGATAACATTACAGAATGGAAATGGATGAACTAATTGTTTTCCGATATTAAAGATCAAAAGAAGGCGTTCAACTAATGAAAAATATGATTAAGTTTATTTTTAAAAAAACAATAAGAATGGTCTCCTTACTAATTGCGTTATGTATAATCTCATTTTTACTTATTAGTTATTCGCCGATTGATCCTATTCAAGCTTATGTAGGAGCAGACATGATGCGAGTAGGACCAGAACAACGAGATAAAATAGTAGAATATTGGGGGCTAGACCAAAGCCCCCTAGAACAATTCATTCAATGGGGATCAAGGGTTCTCCAAGGTGATCTAGGAACATCAATGATTTATAGGCGCCCTGTCGCAGATATTATTAGTGAAAAATTTCTAAATTCCGTTATTTTGATGAGTTTAGCGTGGCTACTTTCGGGGATTATCGGTTTTATAGTCGGCTCTATTGCAGCCATGAAAAAAGATACTTGGATTGATCGAACGATTAAATGGTATTGCTATACTTTAGCGTCAACCCCTACTTTTTGGATAGGTTTGTTATTTTTAATGATTTTTGCTGCTTGGCTTGACTGGTTTCCAATTGGATTAGGGGTTCCAGCAGGTGTTGTTTCTGAAGAGGTAACGATTGGAGATCGTATAAAGCATTTAATTTTGCCGACTTTAACTTTAAGTATGATTGGTATAGCCAATATCGCTTTACACACAAGGCAAAAGCTTATTGACATCCTCTCTAGCGATTATGTCCTTTTTGCTAAAGCAAGAGGCGAAAAAGGCTTCGTTCTATTTTGGAGACATGGTTTACGTAACGTTGCATTACCAGCAATAACCTTACAATTTGCAGCATTTAGTGAATTGTTCGGTGGTGCAGTTATAGCCGAAACTGTTTTTTCTTATCCTGGATTAGGACAAGCAACCGTTGAGGCTGGACTAAGAGGTGACGTACCACTTCTTTTAGGTATTGTCATTTTTAGTGCCATCTTTGTTTTCATAGGAAATTTAGTTGCAGATCTTATCTATCGTTTAGTAGATCCAAGGATAAGAGAGGGGAAACCTCTATGAATTCGCTCCGGATTATGACTCAGAAAAAGTCACTCATACCTAAACTAAATCGCAGACAAAGGACGTTAATAGCAATGATTGTGTCAGCGCTTATATTATTCAGTGTCATTTTTGCTGGAATACTATTGGGTGACGAAAGGATTGCTACAAATCTCGAAAACCGTAACCTTGCTCCTTCTTTGCAACACCCTTTCGGTACTGATTGGCTCGGTCGTGATATGTTTACACGCACAATGAAAGGATTAACATTAAGTATTACGGTTGGATTAATCGCAGCTGCAGCAAGTTCTCTAATAGCTGTCGTTTTAGGAATCTTAGCTGCTACCGCAGGAAAAATAATAGATAGTATTATCTCATGGTTAGTCGATCTATTTTTAAGTGTACCTCACCTTGTAACTCTCATTTTAATTGCCTTTGCTTTAGGTGGTGGGATGAAGGGGGTTATTATCGGGTTAGCACTTACTCATTGGCCAAGTTTGTGCAGGGTAATTCGTGCCGAAGTGATGCAATTAAGGTCAACCGAATATGTACAAATTTCTAGAAAATTAGGTAAAAAAAGATGGTGGATTGTTACAAAACATATGATTCCTCATCTTATTCCGCAATTTTTTGTCGGGCTTATATTACTTTTCCCCCATGCGATTTTACATGAAGCAGCTATTACCTTTGTTGGCATGGGGTTATCACCTCACCATCCTGCCATCGGAATTATTTTATCAGAATCGATGCGCTATCTTTCAACAGGAATGTGGTGGCTAGCATTTTTTCCCGGTTTATGTTTATTAATAGTTGTTCGTTCATTCGATATTATCGGGGAAAATATACGTATGCTCATTGATCCACATCGAGCACATGAATAAGGAGTGAACTGATAAATGCTAGAAGTTAATCACCTTTCGATATCGTTTTTACAATACAAAAAGGGTCTCAAACAACAACAACTTAAGGTCATTAAAGACTTAAGTGTATCAGTTCATAGTGGAGAGATTTTAGCTGTAGTAGGTTCAAGTGGATCAGGAAAAAGTTTGCTTGCACATGCAATTTTAGGGATCCTACCTACCAATGCAACTACGGAAGGTACGATTTATTTTGATGGGGGCAAACTTACTCCTGAAAAACAGGAAGAACTTAGAGGAAAGGAAATTTCTTTCGTTCCTCAATCCGTTAATTTTCTCGATCCACTCATGCGAGTTGGCACACAAGTAAGAACTGCAGCAAGAGGCGCTTCAATTAGTGCACAGAGAAAAGCATTTGAACGATTTCGATTAGCGAAAGAGGTTGAAAAAAAGTTTCCGTTTCAACTTTCTGGTGGAATGGCACGCCGAGTACTTGCTTCAACAGCAATGGTCAGCGGTGCAAAGTTAATCCTTGCAGATGAACCTACCCCAGGTATGGATCCAACTGTCATTAAAGAGGCGCTAAAATATTTTAGAGAACTAGCTGATAGTGGTTGTGCGGTTTTAATGATTACCCATGATATCGGTGCTGCTTTGGAGATTGCTGATAAGATAGCTGTTTTTTATGCAGGGACCACTGTTGAAACTGCTATGGTAGACGATTTTAGTGGTAATGGGAGTAAACTAAGACACCCTTATAGTAAAGCGTTATGGAGAGCACTACCTCAAAATGATTTTGTACCTATACCGGGATCACAGCCTCTACCTTATGCTAATTTGCCAGGGTGCCTATTTGAACCAAGATGTACTTTTGCCACCGCTGAATGTCGTCAGGATGAGCCTAAGCCTCGAGAAATTCGTAATGGAATTGTGAGGTGTATTCATGCTACTTGAAGCACTTAATATTAGCTTTCGTCATCCTAATGGTCATTGGCTTTTTCGTAATTTGTCGTTTTCTTTACGTTCCGGTGAGATCGTTGGTATACGTGGCCCTAGCGGTTGTGGTAAAACAACCTTCGCAAGAATTATTTCTGGATATGAAGAACCTAGTGAAGGTGTGGTTCTTTTAGATAATTCTCCACTTCCTAAAGCAAATTACCATCCAGTTCAATTAATCTATCAACATCCAGAAAAAGCTGTAAATATTCGCTGGAAAATGTCAAAAATCTTAAATGAAGGATGGAATCCAGATGACAACTTACTCACTTCTCTAGGAATTGAAAGAGAGTGGCTTAATCGTTGGCCAAATGAACTTTCCGGTGGTGAACTTCAGCGTTTTTGTGTTGCTCGGGCTTTAGGTCCAAAAACAAAATTTTTAATTGCTGATGAAATGACAACAATGCTGGATGCCATTAGTCAGGCACAAATTTGGTATTCGGTCCTAAAGGGAGCTGAAGAAAGGAATCTCGGAATTATTGTTGTTAGTCACGATAATTATTTGTTAAACCGAGTTTGTTCAAAAGTAATTGAGTTTGATAGCCTTTAAAACAACATCTGGCTGCCCAAATAGGACAGCCAGCTTAATTTTGTTCTATTTTTACTAAACAATTACTGCTTCTTCTGCTTAAATGCCTTAACAAACTCATCAATTCGATCTGTTTTAATATGCCCAGACCAATAGTATTAATTAATCTAAGTAAATAAACCGGATTTATAAAATCCACCCATTTAATTCATTTACTCTATTTAATTATAACACTACATTACCCTCCCGAAAGAGGAATTAACAATTCAACTTGATCGCCATCTTTTAATTTCATAGACTCATCAGTAACAATCACTCTATTGACAACAACTAACGCATCATCATCCCATTTAATCCCTAAAAAATGAACGAACTCCTCTATAGTTTGCTCCTTTTCTAAATGGTACTGATCACTTATATTTTCTAAATAGGGAATAAAGGATGTCA
>SKOL01000736.1 GCA_007120055.1 Anaerobacillus sp. | reverse complement strand
ATGGTGACGTAAATTTACCGAAATGGGAAAAGCATCATGAACCAGTCATTTTTCAACCTGAAGGATTCGATTTAGATGATGATGGTTTTAGAGACCCGTTCGTCTGGAAAGAAGGAGACACATGGTATCAAATCGTTGGTTCTGGCATTAATGGTAAAGGTGGTACCGCGCTTTTATTTGAATCTACTAATATTATTGATTGGGAATTTAAAGGTTGCTTATATGTTAGTGATTACGCTAAGTATCCTTATTTAGGTAGAGTTTGGGAATTACCGATTCTCCTGCCACTAGGAAAAAACAGTCATGGAGAAGAAAAGCACTTATTTATTATTAGCCCCGTCGGTGAAGGTGCTGATGTTGAGGTGTTTTATTGGATCGGAACGTGGTACAAAGATAAAGGTCGTTTTATTCCAGACGAGGAAGATCCGCAGCTGTTTGATTTAGGGGATTTTCATTTTACTGGACCGAGTGCGATGGAGGACCCTGTTACGAAAAAATTGCTTTTATTTACGATCGCCCAAGGGGAAAGAACGGCAGAATATGAACACGCTTCTGGGTGGGCGCATAATGCAGGCATGCCTGTCGAAGTGTTTTTAGGAAATGATGATCGTATGAGAATAAGACCGGTGGAGCAAGTAAAAGAACTTCGTCGTGAAAAACTCATAGACTTGAAAAATATTACTTTAGCAGAAGCTAACGAATATTTAGAGTCTATTTCAGGTGATATGTTTGAGGTAAATTTAAAGTTTAAAGAAGCTTACGTAGGTAGTTACGGAATATTCGTAAGACAAGCAAGAGATCGTAGTGAAGAAACATTATTTTACTATGATCACGCACAAGACAGTTTCTTTGTGGACCGCAATAAAACTACCCTCGACAAAAGAGAACGAACGACAGGAATTCAAGGCGGAGAAGTTCAGTTAAATGGAGAGTCTATAGAATTAAGATTACTTTTAGATAAATCGCTAATAGAAGCCTATGTTAATGAATTAAAAAGTTTAACTACTCGCGTGTATCCATTGAAAGATGATTCAAAGGGTCTTTCCTTATTTGGTGCAGACGATTTGATGATTGAAACACTTGAAGTTTGGTTGATGGATGGGATTAATTAAAAGGTATAATTACAAGTATAGAGACAGCGTTAATAAAGATTATAATGAGATTAACATGGATAATAACGACGTATTTTTTCGCAATAATGCGAGGAGGTATGTCGTTTAACAAAATAGTTTTAATTTTAAACTATTTTGTTTTATGGTATTGACAGATAAACGCTTTCATAATATACTTCAGGTAATCGATTACGTAATCGTTTACCTGATGCTAAGTTGTAAATGGTTGCAACGTATATATAATTGTTTTAAAATTAGAGTCGTTACGTAATCGTTTACATCGCTGAGGTTTTCCTCAAAAGTTGCTAAATAAAAAAGAGAAAAACGGAGAGTTTACAATGAACAACGCAAGCATTAAAGACGTTGCTAAGTTAGCGAAGGTTTCTACCGAGACTGTATCTCATGTCATTAATGAAACTAGATACGTCTCAGAAACTACGAAAATTAAAGTTTATCAAGCAATGAAGGAATTAGATTACCAGCCGAACTTAATGGCAAAAGGATTGCGAAGTCGCAAATCGAAAATTATCGGGTTAATTGTTCCAATGCTTTATTCAGATACTTCGAATTTCTTTTTTATGTCAATTGCAAACGGAATTGAATCGTACTTAAAAAAAGAAGGCTACAATTTAATTTTAAGCAATTCTCATGAAGATTTCGAACAAGAGGTCGAACAAATCAAATTGTTTAACTCTAAAGTAATTGATGGTTTAATTGTTGCACCTACAGGGAAAGATTTCGCCGAGTACGAAAGTGTTCTGTCTAAAGATTATCCGGTTGTGTTTATTGACCGGAAGCCTGAAGGTTTCACAGGTGATGTCGTATTAGCGGATAGTCAGCAAGGTACTTTCGAAGGAATTAAACAATTACTTGAAAAAGGACATAAAAAAATCGGCTTTATTTCCGGATTTTTGGGGATTACGACAAGTGATGATCGTGTATTAGGTTATAAAAAAGCTTTTGCTGAACATAACATCGACGTAAACCCATCTTTAATAAAAGAAGGAGAGCCAAGTCTTCCAACGGGTTATGAATTAGCAAAGCAATTAGTAGAAGAAGAAAACATCACTGCTCTGTTTATTGCTAACAATATTATGACGATGGGTGCTTTAAAATACTTGAATGAAAATAACATTAAAGTCCCTGATGAAGTGGCGATCATTGGATTTGATGATTATGACTGGATGAAAATTACGGCGCCACCATTAGCGGTCGTTAAGCAACCTTCTTTTGAAATTGGGGAACACGCCGTTAACCTACTGCTCAAGCGAATTGAAGAGCAAAATGGTGATGAAAAAGAAGAAATTATCTTACCAACAGAATTTGTCGTTCGTGAATCTATTTGAAAAAGAGAGGGAACTCTCATTTTATAAGAAAGGTAATCGTTTACGCAAAGGGTTACGTAAACGATTACCTCGATACCAAAATATACTAATAGGAAAGGGTGATGAAAAAAATTTTATTATGGTAAGATCGAATAATACTATTTTTCTAAATTTAACCAAAAGAAAAGGGGAATTATTGATGAAATTAAAAAAATCACTACTAATGATGTTGATGCTGATTGTTACTGCTAGTTTACTCGTAGTAGGTTGTGGGTCATCCAATGAAGAAACAAGTAATGACCAACAAAGCAATGACAATACAACAGATACGACAACAGATACAACGACTCCTTCGACAGATAAAGAAGAAGTAGTTTTACAACTTTGGATCCACCAAACAAATGAACAAGAAACACAATTTTACTTAGATCGTGCAGAAGAGTTTAATGAAGCACATGAAGGCGAAATTCGTGTCGAAGTAGCTCCTCCAATTATAGATGAAGGAAGTTCTTATAACGATGCGATTAACGCAGCGTTAGTAGCAGGTAACTTACCAGATTTAATTAAATTAGATGGTCCGTTTGTCGCAAGTTATGCAGCTTCTGAAGTAATCAGACCTGTTAGTGAGTTTTTTACGGATGCAGACTTAGCAGATTATGTTGACTCTATTATCGAGCAAGGTAGCTATGATGGAGAGCTTTATTCACTTGGAGCGATGGAATCATCTGTAATGTTATATTACAACAAAGAAATTTTTGCTGAAGCTGGTATTGAAGCACCAACATCTGTAGAAGATGCTTGGACGTGGGATGAGTTTTTTACAGTAGCGCAACAGTTAACAACAGATGATCAGTACGGCTTAAACTTATTTATGAACTATGGTGTAGGCGAATGGTTAACATATATGGGTCTTCCTTTCATTTGGTCAAATGGTGGGGACATTCTATCACCAGACGGAACAACGGTTGAAGGCTACTTTAATGGCCCTGAAACTGTGGAAGCTTTAGAATTTATCCAAAAATTATTTGCTGAAGGTGTTGTTAGTATTTCTCCTTCTGAAATGCAATTTGAAGAAGGAAACGCTGCAATGGCATTAGGTGGTCCATGGATCGCTAATTCAACTAAAGAAGCTGGTTTAGATTACGGAATGATGCCTTATCCACGTAGTAAAGTAGCAAGTTCTCCATCAGGAAGTATGGCTTATGCAGTAACGAGTCAAACAGAACATCCTGAGGAAGCAGCTAAGTTTATGCTTTGGATGACAGATCAAGAATCAACAATTGGTTTATCAGAAGTAACAGGTATGCCGCCAGCGCGTGAATCGGCGTTTGCAGAAATGGCTGAATATGACGAATTACCGAAAAAAGTGATGAAAGATCAAGTTATTAATTCAGCACAAGCGCGTCCACAAACGCCTGCATACCCAATTCTTACACAATTATTTGCTGAAGCATTCCATGCAGCTGCAT
>SKOL01000353.1 GCA_007120055.1 Anaerobacillus sp. | reverse complement strand
CCCCCCCGTCCCGACTATACCCTACAATCCTCACAGACCCAGCTTATTGGTTGTTTTTTACCCGTCGCACATTTTTCACAAGGGTTTTTCTTTTCTTCCTTTTTCATAATTATTTCCTCCTATAGTTTTAATTTTCCTACCATTTAGTGTTAACAAGAAAACGATTCATAAACTGACAAAAGGAGCAAATGTTATAGTATTATATTCAACTTACATAGTCGTAATTCCTTTAAAGTGCCTGGCACTTAACTTTTTTAAGTTACAGAATTTCCGAACGAACTTCTTAAATATCCGCTGAGTTACTCCAGAACCCGTGTACTGGGACTGGGTACCGGCATTCAATGTCACAATTTAGCAAGAAATTTTTTCCATCAATCTGAATACCTTATAATATGTGAAACAATTAACAATGTTAAACTCTATTGAATTTACAACTTTAGTTCAAACTAACCCTAAGGGAGGCAACATTGATGGAAATCATTTTAATTTTTCTATTAATTTTATTTTGTTATAGTCTTTTATGGCTTTCGATGGCTAAATGGAAAACTTTGATGGTTGGATCCTTAAAAGAAAATGGTAAAGAAATATACAAAACATATCATCAATTGAAAAAAGAAAATGTTCGTTGTAAATTAGTAGAAAAAGAAATTGATGTTGAAAATGAAATGTTATGGCTATTAATAAGAAAAGATGAATATGAAGAAGCTAAACTACGCTTAAAAAATTCTCATTTCTAAGTTTTTCCTTTAACTTTGTTGTAGACAAAATCTTTTTTAATAAAAAAAGGCGGTGTTCCAAAAATACCCTGAAAATTTTGGAACACCTTATTACTATTTATAAAAGCTACTAATCTATTTGCCACGATCAACTTTTCAAAGGCAAATCCAACCTTGTTTTGGCTAAAAGAGGACCTTATTTAGAGAGAACATTCTAGAAATCTATTTTAAAATAATAACAACGATATTCCTCAGTGTTCACGAAACCTAATTTTTCAGCTAATTTTACAGATGGAGTGTTCGTTTCTGTGCAGTCCCACCATGGGCGCTTACCTTCTTTTAAAATTTCATTTATGCAACGATGGGCTAGATGATACCCAATTCCTTGGTTTCGATATTTTTCATCTGTTACAACTCCTATCGTTTTTTCCTTTGTTGTCACGAAACTACTATAGCAAAAGCCCATGATTGTATTTTCCTTTACAGCATAATATCCGTTACCTGCGTTTAAAAAGTTATCAATATTTCCCCAAAACTGTATTAACTCCTTTTCGTAGTGATCCCAATGCAGAAAATTTCGTGGGTGATATTGGTTGACAGAATAAATTTGAAATGGACTTTCCGGTGGTGTCAGATTGCCACTGCCTTCCCACGTATAAATCAGCTGCTTACAACTATTTAACTTTTGATGAGCAAATATTCGTTCGATCGTCTCGTTCCACTTTGGTGTGATGCCTGAGCATTCAAAATAGTCTAGCTCTCTGTTATATAAAAAAGGAAATAGTTCATTTTTTATAAATTCAGGTGATTTTTGTAAAAACAGATTACTTTTTTGATCACCGATAAAATAAAAACCTTTCATTCCTTGGCTCCATACGATCGCGGCCTTAGGCTCCGTTAAATCGTCCACAAATATCATCCCAGGATTATTTTTTTCGATAATTGAAATGACCTCTGGAAACCTTATTCCGCCTTCCATCAACGGTACTAACTGATCATAAGCTTCCTCACATATCCTTTTCACCTTCAGCACCTTCCTGTCTAAGGTATTCTCGTTTTAACATCGACATCATCAGTCCATCCTCTAATTTTCCTTTAATCAAGTCTCGTTCCCTCATCGTTCCTTCTAAGACGAAGTTCAATTTTTCTAGAACTCTAACGGAAGCTTCATGTCTAAATCAATTGTTTTTCAATCGCACTCAAGATATCAAAAGCGCCATCTGACTTATTTGAACAAACAACAACGGTCACTGATAAGTCAGGATAATAAGCGGAATGAAAGCTCACTCCTGGGTCATAGCCCATCACATGATATTTAAGAACACGGTTTTCCTGTTTCTTTATCCAAACCCCATAGCCGTATGAACCAGTTGCACTTACTTTGGCATGCTCAAGTAACATCTTTTTTGTATAGCTTTCACTCAATAATTGATCATTTAAAAATGCCTTCCAAAGCTTTGCCATATCAGCAACTGTGACATACGCCCCCCCGTCAGATCCACCTTTTGCTGGTAATGAATAGATGTTTGTTCTCCATGTGCCATCAGCGTTGTCAATATACCCTAATGCAGTTTTTGCTGGAAGACGATCAAAAGAAAAGTATCCTGAATCAGTCATATTAGCTTTATCAAAAATATGTTTTTGCACATATTCCGTGAATGGTACACCACTTATTTTTTCGACAATTAAACCAAGCAAAATAAAACCGGCATTGTTATAGTGAAACTTCTCCCCTACTTGATTTTTCATCTGTTCATGTTGGAATAACGGCAAAAAATCACTTAAGTTTCTTATGTGGTACATCGGATTTTTGATCCATAACTCTTCAAAATCATCCATGACTTCTTCGTCAAAATAATCGGCGACTCCTGATGTATGTGTTAATAAATGATGGATCGTTATGTTTAAATCAAAATGTTTAAAGTCAATATCTACACAATCACTGAGCCTACTATCAAAGGTAATCTTGCCTGCTTCAACAAGCTGGCAAATCGCAATAGCCGTAAAAAGTTTACAACCTGATGCAATCCCATATCGCGTAGAGGAAGTGTTTTTAATTTCTTCAGAACGATTGGCGTACCCGAAGCTCTCTTCTATTAAAATATGATCATGATCGCTAACGTAAACTGTGCCAGAAAAATCAACCTTTTCTTGCGAAATCGCGATCGCCTCGTGCAAATTTGTTTTCATCAGTAGTTCCCCCTATGATTAAAAGTTCTTTTCTCTAATAATAATGTACCATTAAATTTCCCATCGTTAATGCTCAAAAACAGTTATTAATCAAAGTTTGAGTTAGAAAAGGAGAAGTCATTTGCCTTACTACTGTAAGTTCTGCAGTAGTGGCCTCGCAGATCACGTTTGTAGCTACATAGCTTTTTGAGTTCAAAAAAATAGGACGCTTCATATCAGACATTCGGTCCAATACAAAAACATCCTTAATTAAGCAAATTGTTCGTTCAACATTCCGATCTATAGTACATTAAAAATGTGACTACATTTTTGATAACGGTGCATTCGTATTAAGTGTTACTTTTCAAATTAGCCATTTTCCCATAAAATTTCAAAGGTTGGCATCTATTCGTTTTCTGTAGCAACATTATTCCTATGAAAACAATTCATTAACTAACCGAATTTATAGTAAAAGTAAAATCTTTACGAAAAGAGCCTTTGATAATGATGACATTCACTCAAGTTATTGATTTTTTCTCTTCACGTATGACCCTTCGGATACTCTTCTCTGAAAGAAAATACGTGTCCGTTAATTCAGCAATTGGAACGCCTTGGCGGTATTTATTAAAAATTTCTTTGTTCCTCATTTTGATTGTATGACGGGTTCCATTTTTTTCACCCCAGGATTTTTTATTGTCATCTTTTCTTGGAATGTATAACGGCTTACCGTCGACATATTGTTGAATTAATTCAATTACCTCTTTCGGTAAAACACTTTCTGCATTAATGTAGCTCATATATACTCCCTCCCGTTATTTGTTTCATTTCGGAATTGGAGTCAGTGCTACAGTATTCTTCTTCAGATCATCAATTTCATCAAAATCACCTCTAAAGATTCAATTTATGAAAATATATCTAATTTTCATGCTATTATAGTTTCATAAAATTGTCTACTTTTCCTTTTTATCATAATGATTTGTTTCTGAGATGAATGGAGATATAATTCGATAGGGACATGGGGG
>SKOL01000084.1 GCA_007120055.1 Anaerobacillus sp. | reverse complement strand
TCCAAAAGAAAAGAGGGTGGGCCAAAACAAGTGTCAGACACCGTTTCACACCTACATATAGACATACATTAAAGCCTTTTTGTCTATATAAAGTAGTTTACGCGTGGTGTCAGACACTTTTTAGCCACCCTCTTTCATTTTACACTGTTAATTTATAAACGAGCGCTTCATACGGTCGTAGTTTCATCGACGAAATGTCTTCTCTGTCACTATTTTCATAGTTACCGATGAGGAACTCTTTTTCATACTTCTTAAGTTCTTCTGGTAATGAAAAATCAGCGACATTTTCATAAAAATTATTAATAACGAGAAGCTTTTCGTCTTTTAACGTTCGAGTATAAGCAAAAATTTGCTCGTCATCTTCTAAAATTAAATCATAATTACCATAAACGATAATATCATGTTGTTTGCGCAGTTGGATCAACTTTTGGTAGTAATAAAAAATCGAATCTGGGTCGTCTAACGCTTCTTCTACGTTAATTTCTTGATAGTTAGGATTCACTTTTAACCAAGGAGTCCCTGTAGTAAATCCACCGTGTTCATTATTATTCCACTGTACAGGTGTTCTTGCGTTGTCTCTGCCTCTTGCATAAATGGCTTTCATGACTTCTTTAGGGTCATACCCTTGTTCATGGACTCGCTCCTGATACATGTTAACCGTTTCAATATCTTCGTACTCGTCAATCGTTTCGAAAGCAACATTCGTCATTCCGATCTCTTCTCCTTGATAAATGTAAGGTGTTCCTTTCATCATATGAAGAAGTGTTGCTAACATTTTGGCTGATGGCTTCCGATAAGTCGTGTCGTTACCAAATCTTGAAACGACCCGTGGTTGATCGTGATTGTTCCAATACAGGCTATTCCAACCGTCATTTTCTAGCGCTTTTTGCCATTTCGTTAAATTTTCCTTTAAATCTAGTAAAGTGAATTTCTTAAGATCCCACTTACTTTTTCCTTTTTCCTTATCAATACCCATATGCTCAAACTGGAAGATCATATTTAATTCTTTTCGATCTTCTCCTGTATATAATTTCGCTTGCTCTGTCGTTACACTTGGGCATTCGCCGACGGTCATAATATCATACTTTGAAAGTACTTCTTCGTACATTTCTTTTAGATGGTCATGAACGTGATCTGCGTTCGGGCGGAAAGGAGCAAAATTGGCTTCCCCTTTTTCATACGCCTCATATGACGGTAAGCATTCAATTTTTGAGATCATATTAATAACATCCATGCGGAACCCGTCGACACCTTTATCAAGCCAAAACTTCATCATCTCATAAATCTCTTGACGCATATTTTCATTTTCCCAGTTTAAATCGGGTTGTTTTTTTGAATAAAGATGTAAATAGTAGTCTCCGGACGGCTGATCAAACTCCCAAGTCGGTCCGCTAAAATAAGACTTCCAATCGGTAGGCTCTTTTCCTTCAAGCGTTTTTCCTTCAAATGGCGGTCTCCAAATGTAGTAATCTCGATAAGGATTGTCTTTAGATTTTCTTGCTTCGACAAACCATTCGTGTTCATCAGACGTATGATTTACAACAAGGTCCATTACTAACTTCATATTTCGCTTATGCATTTCTTCGATCAAGACTTCCCAATCTTGAAGTGTTCCGAACTCTTCCATGATGTTGTAATAATCACTAATATCATAGCCGTTATCATCATTTGGCGATTGATAAACCGGCGATAACCAGATCACATCTACACCTAACTTATGTAAGTAATCCAATTTTTCTATGACACCCGGAAGGTCACCAATCCCATCTCCATTACTATCATAAAAACTTCGTGGATAGATTTGATATACGACACTTTCTTTCCACCATTGCTTATTCACATCAAACACTCCTTAATGATAAATTGAATGCAGCGCAAACTCTAGATAGGCGCCGCTTTTGTCTTCTATATGAAAATATAGTTTACTCACCATACGCTCGTAAGAACATAAAGTAAGTAAACTATCACTTGATTGATGAGCTCAGGACTTTATGAAGCTCTTTTTAAAATATCGTTAATCTCATGTTTATATAGATCTGCTTTTCCTCCAAATACTGCTTGAATGTTATTTTTCACTTTAATGACTCCGGCAGCACCTAGTTCTTTTAAGCGGTCGTCATCGACTACGCTTACATCATTGACAGTCACTCTTAATCTCGTAATACAAGCATCAACGTGAGTGATATTCGCTTCCCCACCAAGCGCTTCTATAATGGCTACGGCTACATCTTTACTACCTGTGCCTTGCTTTTTCGCATTATAATCTTTACGAGTAAATAGTTTCGCTTCTTGACCACCTCTACCTGGTGTAGCGATGTTCCATTTTTTAATCGCAAAAGAGAAACTGTAGTAATAGATAAAGAAGAATCCAATTCCTAAGACGATATTCATCCACCAGTTCGGTGTTCCTGGTAAGGCGTTTACTAAGATGAAGTCAATAAGACCCGATCCACCTGCCCAACCAAGATGAACTCCTAACATATAGGTTACCGCAAAAGAAATCCCTGCTAAAAAGGCATGAAATACAAATAGTAGTGGTGCTACAAATAAGAACGTGAATTCAATCGGTTCTGTAATCCCTGTTAAAAATGCAGTCCCAGCTGCTGCAACGAGCATTCCTTTAACAACTTTTTGTTTATCTTTATCCGCTAGACGGTACATTGCAAGTGCTGCACCTAAAAGTCCAAACATAATAACTGGGAATTTCCCTGCCATAAAACGTCCGGCAGTTACTGTTTCACCTGCTGCAATTTGTGATAAAAAGATCGCTTGGTCACCTGTCACTGTTTGACCAGCAACAATCGCTGTTCCTCCAAGTTCTGTCCATAAGAACGGTGTGTTCCAAATATGATGTAAACCTGTTGGGATCAGTACACGCTCTAAGAAACCGAATAATCCCATATAAATTGGATTGGCTGCTTCTCCGGCGATAATGTTTGCCATCCCAGTAAGCCCAGCTTGAATAGGTGGCCAAACAATAATAACCGCAAAAGATAAAATAATTGAAGCAAAAACCATGACAATTCCTACGAAGCGTTCTCCACCGAAAAAGCCGAAAACTTCTGGTGGCTGAAACTTATGGAAACGATTATAAACGGCTACGGCTAATAAACCGACGACAATCCCGCCGAGCACCCCGGTTTCAAGTGTGGGTATTCCTAGGGCTAAGCCATACTTACCACTAGCTTCAGCCATTTCCGGGGTAATTCCTAATACTAACGAAATCGTTGTGTTCATAATAATATAGCCTACAAAAGCCGATAAAGCAGCAATTCCAACGCCACCCGTTAAACCGATCGCAACACCGATCGCAAAGATCATCGGTAAATTTTGAAAGATTACTAGACCGAGTTGAAGCATGCTAGCACCGATCATTTGCATGAAACTATTATCAAAAAAAGCAATTTGATTTGCAAGCGGTCCATTTAAAGCCGCCCCAATCCCTAGTAAAATACCAGCAGCTGGCAATAGAGCGACCGGAACCATTAATGCCTTACCAAACCTTTGCAAAACACCAAAATCAAATTTCATTTTCTTTCCTCCCTATTTTGTTGTCTTTTTTGATAGCGCTTTAAACTTTTATTTTGAGAAGGGGGATGTCCTATAAGTGTCTGACACCAGGTGAAACTACTAAACATAGACATTATAGATGAAACAATCGTCTATATTTGGTACCTAACGGTGTCTGACACTTTTTGGGGGACATCCCCTTCTTATTAACGATAGATTTTTAGCAAGTAACTAGCTCTTCTTCTTTTGATTTTTTTAATTGTGGCCAGTAAGCTTCGTTTGCTTCAATAAGATCATCAAGGATTTGACGAGCTACTGGAGCATTAACAACGGTACGGTTTAACGTTAGAGCTTGAAGCGCTTTGTTATAATCTTTTTCAAAATAAGCATCGACCACAAGCTTTTC
>SKOL01000115.1 GCA_007120055.1 Anaerobacillus sp. | reverse complement strand
TACCCATTCGAACTCCACTCCTTGTTTAGTATTTAAAAATTTCTAAAAATATGATACATTTCTTATAAGTTACGGATTATTATAAACGATTATAAACTACTTGTCACGAACTTTTTCTTTAATAATTAAACGCTTTTAAGTGTTAAAGTGTTTTTTGTTATGCTTATTTTTCTTACAAAACGCTCATGACGGTACATCCCAACTAAGCTACTGACCTTGGGTTACGTCATGAGATACATCTTAGATTTTACTTCATGCAGCTTTGCGACGAGTAATCGCTTACTAATATAAACAAAAAAAACGAACTTATAGTATGTAAAAATCAAGCAATAACCAAACCAACAAAGCAACAAACGACCAACTAACCAACTAACTTAAGAAGGTGTTTAAATGGAAACAAATCAGCAAACGCCAATTTTTGCACTTGATATTGGGACACGCTCTGTGGTAGGACTTTTATTAAAAAATAATAAAAACAACTATGAAGTGCTCGATATTGAAATTGAAGAGCATGACGAACGATCGATGCTTGACGGTCAAATTCATAACGTACCCGCAGTCACTAAAGTAATCACTTCGATCAAAGAAAAACTTGAAGAGAAACATGGTCAACTAAAAAAAGTATGTGTTGCGGCAGCAGGCCGTTCCTTAAAAACGAAACGAGCCAAAGTTGAAGCTGATATTTCCAAAAAGCCGATTTTTGAGCACGATGATATTTTACATTTGGAGCTTAGCGCGGTTCAAAAGGCTCAGTATGAAATTGCACAAGAGTTTGAAGGCAAAAGTGTCAATTATTACTGTGTCGGTTATTCCGTACTAGCGTACCAACTTGACGGAGAAGAAATTGGTAGTTTAGTCGATCAAAGTGGAGAAATAGCCTCAGTTGAGGTGATCGCTACTTTTTTACCAAAGGTTGTCGTTGAGTCGTTACTCACAGCCTTAAATCGTTCTGGATTAGAGCTTGAAGCTTTAACATTAGAACCGATTGCTGCAATTAATGTCTTAATTCCACCCACGATGAGAAGGTTAAATGTTGCCCTCGTTGATATCGGTGCAGGTACATCAGATATTGCAATCACAGATATAGGAACGGTGACCGCTTACGGAATGGTTCCTGTTGCCGGAGATGAAATTACCGAAGCGATTAGTGACCATTTTTTACTCGATTTTCCAGATGCTGAAGTAATAAAGAGGCAATTATCTACTCAAGAACAAGTCGTTCTAACTGATATTCTAGGTTTTGAAACGACACATACCCGTGAGGAGGTTGTTGAACCTATTTCAGGCGCGATTGAAAATCTTGCTTACAAAATCACTACTGAAATTTTAAATTTAAATAAAAAACCACCTAAGGCGGTGATGTTAGTCGGTGGTGGTAGTATGACCCCTAATTTAGCAAAAAAGATTGCTGCATCGCTTCAATTACCTGAAAACAGAGTGGCCATAAGAGGAATTGATGCGATTAAATCTTTAACAATACGAGAAGACATTAAAGCTGGTCCTGAACTTGTAACTCCAATCGGAATTGCTATTGCAGCGAAAGAAAGTCCGGTGGAATATGTGAGTTGTAAAGTAAACAATGAACAGATCCGGCTTTTTGATATTAAACAATTAACAGTAGGAGATGGATTACTTGCAGCTGGTGTTGAACTTTCAAAACTTTATGGAAAGCCAGGTATGGCGATCATGGTTAAAGTAAATGGAAGACTTATCTCAATTCCAGGTGAACACGGCATGCCTCCAACTTTACAAAAAAATGGACATGACTGCAGTTTAGATACCCCTTTAGTTGATGGTGATATTATTTTCGTTGAAAGTGGTGCAGATGGAAGAAGTGCAACAGCAACCGTTAGGGATGTCATTGAAATATTACCAAGTAAAAAGATTACGATAAACAAAAAAGACTACACATTGAAAGCATCGATCGCAAAAAACGGAATGGAAGCACAACTTTCGGACATCGTTGAAGATCGAGATGATATTATCATAAATGAAAAAGTGACGATCGAAGAAGCTTTAAATATCCTTAAGTTATATGATGCCATTCAAAGTGTTAAACCTCTCAACTTTGAAATGAATGGGAAAAACATAACTATTAGGGACGAAAGTTGTCTTTTAAAAAATAATAAGAAGGCAAGTCTAAATGCTACCATCCATACAGGAGATACGATCACTGTCAAGGAAACTTTGAAACAACAAATAACGGTTGAAGAACTACTTCTCCATGAAAATATTCCCTTCATGCATGAAATTATGATTTATTTTAATGGTAAACCGATTCAAATATCTCAATCACTTGTTGAAGTAAAACGCGGTGATGAACCTTTACATGAAAAAAGTTATATTTATTCAGGCGATAAAATAACCGTTAATGTAAAGCAAAAAGAACCGTTTATTTTCCAAGATATTTTCCGTTTTGTCGATTTTAATTTTTCTAGTGAAGAAAACAAGACACTAACGATTTTACGAAATGATAACGACGCTTCGTTTTCGACGCAAATTCATACAGGAGACCATCTGGAGATTAAATGGATGGAGAAAGTAAAAAGCTAGGGCTGCCCCTAGCTTTTTACCTTTATTTATAAAACTTTTCAATATAAGCTCAAAATAAGTGGAATAACATCTACATTTTTTATTTAAATAATTCTTTCAACACTTTATAAGTAATATTCCAGTGCGAAGTATGCCAAGCCACCTCACCATCATTAAATAGTAGCGCTTGTGGGCTTTCATGTTTAACTGCAAATTTTTCAGCAATTTCGTTTGAAAACGGTCTAGCCTCTTGAACATTCAAATAGTAAAATGTCTCTGTTTCCATTTCCTTAGATAATTTCTCAAACTCCCGGAATGCCTCATGACTTACCGGACATGTCGTACTATTTTTTAAAAATATCAACGTTTTATTTTGCCCCAGTAGTTCATCTAATTGTTGCATTGTTGATAATTTTTCTAAACTCATAACGATCCCCCTTTACTTTTTAAAAAATAATCGGCTGTCCCCAAAGTGTCAGTTCACCAAAGAAAACAACTAAATACGGACGTATACTTTACCATATGTCTATATTTAGTGCCTAACGGTGATTGACACTTTTTTTGGACAGCCCACTATTATTATTTTGTTACGCTTTTTCTATTTCGTTTTCTTCAGCAGCAGTTTCGGCTACTTCGTTTTGTTCTGTCACAGCTTCGTGTAGTTCTGCTACTTCTCTTTTTACTGTTTCAGCAATTTCTGCTCCAGACTCTTGAAACTCTTCTGTTAATTCGTCAGCAGATTGGCTTAATTCTTCTACATCTCTTTTTACATTTTCCGTTAGTTCTCTTACTCGTCCTAATAAGTGAGTAGATTGTTCAGAGACAGTATCAGCAATTTCAGAAGACTTTTCTTTTGCGATCGCTGCATATTCAGTTCCCTTAACTAATGCATTTTGTGTTAAATCTGAAGTTCTTTCTTTAGCAACTAATGCTTGTGAATTCAAATCTTCTCTTAACTCTTTACCTGATTTTGGTGCTAGTAATAACGCAGATGCTGCACCTACGATTCCTCCAACTAGCGCCCCTATTATAAGATCTTTTGTATTCATATCGTTATCATTACTCATGCATTTCATCCTCCCTAACAAAATATATATGATGAGAGTGTCTTATAAGTGTCAGTCCTCAGCGAGTTGGTACTATTCCATCCATGGTATTGAAAGCGAACTTTCATTGGTGTCTGACACTTTTGTTTTTGACACCCCTAACAAACTATTTAACAATTAACATCTGTATTTTTTTTAGCTTGTTCTGCTTCCTTTTTAGATTTCCATTTAGTATACAAATCAATAACTACATTTCCCCACTGAACCGTTTGAGCAATGTTATCTGACTGCTGTTCAGTCGTTTTTGATACTGAATCTGATACTTTACGGATCGAGTTAT
>SKOL01000025.1 GCA_007120055.1 Anaerobacillus sp. | reverse complement strand
GCTTTTATTCCTATTTTTCGCAGGGTTAAGCCTGAGATGCCACCTGCATTACTTTCTTTAATCCCGCCTGTTAACGGACTTTTAGCTCCTACCGAATAACGGTCAGCACTAGAAGCCCCTGAACCGGTTAAAAGTCCTGTTGCAAAGATCAATTTGTTTTTAGCCCCTAACGGATGGCATGTAGCAGGAACTTCATCATTTATGATTGTCGAAGTGAGTGCTCTTCCCCCTAATTTCCTAAACTTCTCATCACTTTCTGCTTTAACAGTTAAATGACTCATATTAATTCTTAATATTTTCATCTGTATCCTCCTAAATCACAGTACTATATTAAACTTTCATCATTGTGTTAGACTAGCAAGTTCATCTCATCCTAAATAAACAAATATCAGAGGGGAGTAAATCCCCACTGATTTCGTTATCACTCTAGTTATCAACTAACTTTTCCTTTGTCTTCAAAATCAAAATCTTCTTTATCGTCATCTTTTAAGAAGTTTTTACCATAGATAAGTAGGCATAAAATAATTCCTACTGCAAAGGCCCACGTTGCCCCTTTCGTAGCTAAAACAGCACCGATAATACCAGCAATTCCTAAATCACGTTGGCTTTTTGCTTGTAAAATACCAATACGAACACTTACGTAACCTTGAATTAATAGAGTTAATGCTAACGCTATGCCAAGGATCGGTTCTACTAAACTTACAATTGGTAATAATAGTAGTCCTGTATTTGTCCCCCAACGGAATGATCCCGATCCCCCAAAGATCGAATGCATCGCTTTTTTACCTTCTTTAAAGCGTTCAATGACAACTACTTGCATTGCCGCCCACATCGGTCCACACATAACGATATCTGGTCCAAAGATCCCCATCGTTGCATTTCTTCCCCCAAAGATTAAGTGCGCACGGTTTGGGTTATAATCTACTTTTTCATCCTTACGAATATCATCTGCTTCTCCCACTAGTGCTTTACTTTGTAATACATCGCCAAATAAAACAATGTAAGTAGCAACTACGGTTGGAATTGAGGCAATGAACATCATTAACGGTGGAAAACCAAGCCCGAATACTGTGAACTCTGCAAACAACGTTCTAAAATCAGGATTACTAAAGCCCCATTGAATAGTTGGCCAAGGTGCTTCTCCAAATAAAGGTGCAATAAAAATCGCTAATACGATAATCGGAAATATACCTAGGTTAGAAATTATTCTCCAAATACCACCTCGACGTTTTAACTTTTCAAAGTGTTTTGAGAAAATTAAGTAAAACGCGACACCAACAGCAATACTAATTGTAATCGGGAACAATTCAAAACGTCCACCGACTTCAAACACTGAAATAACAGCCGCAATACCTGCCCCGAGAATAATCCCCGCTTTCATCGCATTCGGTACAAGTCGAACGACTTTACTCGCAAGCCCTGTTACCCCTAGTAATATTGAGAAAATCCCGAGTGTCAACTGGAAGGCAATTAAGGCGTAAATCCTTTCTGGTCCTTCTGGAAATTGAGTTAAAAATAAAATCATTAGCGGAATTGCTGGTGTAATCCAACCTGGAATAACTGGGTCCCCTAATAGGTGATGGATTAAATATAAAATACCATTTAAAATAACAACTGCTAGCGCAACTTCAAAGGGCATTCCTAAGTATTGCATCATCAAAGGAATAGCAGCTAAATCAACCGCACACATTAATAACCCTTGGAAGTAATCCGGTGTCTCAAACCTATAGTGCACAAATGGTAAACGAATTTTAAATGGTCCTGCTGGTATATAAGGTGTTTCTTCCCCATCTTTTCTTTGTTTCCAAAGCATAAGTCATCCCCCCTTACTTATCGATTAAAAAGCAGCTCGATATATTTTTTCGATATCTTTTACATCAAACAATCTCGGATTATTATTTAGTAATCTTGTAATTTTACTGGCGTCGTCAGCCATATGTGGTATAACTTCTTCAGTAATTCCAAACTCTTGTAGGCTTGTTGGTATTTCAACATATGTGCTTAATCGTTGCATTGCTTCAATCGCTTTATCTGATGCTTCATCATCGGATAAATCTCTTGTGTCAACTCCCATAGCTTGAGCGATCTCTTTAAATTTTTCTAGATTGCTAATTTTGTTCCATTCCATGACATAAGGAAGTAATAAAGCATTACTTACACCATGAGGAATATTAAATCTACCACCTAAAGGATAGGCGAGTGCATGTACCGCGCCAACTCCGGCATTACCAAACGCCATTCCTGCCATTAAACTAGCAGTTACCATTTCTTCTCTTGCTTTAAGGTCATTAGGGTTGGCATATGCTTTCGGTAAATATATTGTGATCATCTTAATCGCTTTTAGCGCTAATGCATCGGTTATTGGTGAAGCGTTCACCGAGATAAAAGCTTCAATGGCATGAACTAGCGCATCAATTCCACTTGCCGCTGTGACTGACTTCGGCATAGTCATTGTCATTTCTGGTGATACAAGTGCTACATCTGGTAATAAGTAAGGGCTTACAATCCCTTTTTTAAGTTGTTCTTTTTTATCTGATAAAATTGAAATATTCGTTACTTCTGATCCCGTACCAGCTGTAGTTGGTATAGCAATCACTGGTAATCCTGGCTCTTGTACATTATCAGTACCGAACAACTCCTCGATGGGAACGTTATTCGTATAAAGTACAGCAGCAGCTTTAGCAATATCGATCGCACTACCGCCACCGACGGCAATAAGACCGTCATACTGCCCGTTTTTAATTTCATTTACACAATCTTCTACTAGCTCAATTTCCGGTTCTGGTTTAACGCGATTATAAATTCCAACTTCGTAATCTTTAAGTTCTGTTTCTACAGTTTTTACGACTCCAACTTTTTGTAAAATCTCATCTGTGACGATTAATGGTTTTTTTATACCTAAATTCTGTACTTCCCCCTCCAAACTTTTAAGCGCATCACTTCCAGTAATTAATTTGTTTGCAATCTTAAATTCTGAAACATTCATTTCATCACTCCCCTTCTAGTATTTTTATATTGCAAAATCCATGCCAAAAATTTACGTGTCGTTTTTTTCTGAAATTACTGATTTTTTAGGTTTTAAAATAAAAATTCCAACATTTTTGTTAAATAAAACCAAAAAAACGATCAATAAAATAATCAATTGATTATTTTATTGATCAACATTTATACGTTTTAACTTTTGTACGATACTTGATTGACTTACTCCTAAGGCTTCTGCAACTTTTCTTGTTGTTTTATATTTTGTGAGAGTTTCTTTGATTAAATTATTTTCAAATTGTTCTACTGCTTCTTTTAATGTCATCTCTTCCCCATTATGATTGCTTGCCAAAAATACGTTGCGATACTCTTCTGGTAATTGATAAGTGGTGATTTCATCTTCAATTGTCGTAACTACTAAACGTTCAACAATATTAATTAACTCTCTTATATTTCCAGGCCAAGAATGTTTTGTTAAATATTCTAGACATTCAATGGTAAAACGTTTATTAGCATTATATTTTTCATTAAACCGTTCTAAAAACTTTTGTAATAAAGGGATGATTTCTTGCTTTCTTTTTCTTAGCGGTGGTACATAAATAGGTACAATATTTAAACGGTAAAAAAGGTCTTGGCGGAACATACCGTTTTTAACAAGCTTTTTTAAATCTTTATGGCTGGCGGATAGAATTCGAACATCAACTTCTTGAACGACCGTAGAACCTATACGCATATATCGGTTCTCTTCAACAACCTTCAACAATTTTACTTGTAATTCTAATGGTAAGTCACCAATTTCATCTAGAAATAAAGTTCCCCCGTCTGCTTGTTCAAGTAACCCTTTTTTTCCGTACTTTGAAGCACCGGTAAAAGCCCCAGGCTCATAGCCAAATAATTCTGCCTCTATTAAATTTGCTGGAATTGCTCCACAATTTAATT
>SKOL01000432.1 GCA_007120055.1 Anaerobacillus sp. | reverse complement strand
TTTCTAACTTTGCCTCTGTTCCATGAATGATCAAGCTGTACTTTATAAATATTACCTTCATGTAAAGTCCAGTTGTCTGGAACGATTTCATTTCCAGAAATTATTACCTGCTCATTGTTGTAGCTTGTAAATGTGATTGGCGCTGCTATTGTTCCAGAATTTGCAGGTGAAATGTTCCCTTCTCGATATGTACCTTCCCTAATATAGATTATCGTCCCTGGTTCAGCTACGCTAGCTGCTTTTGCGATAGTTCTAAATGGTGAATCTTTAGTCCCAGGATTATTATCATCACCGAAAACCGAAACGTAATAATCTTTACTATGCCCCAGCTCTTGCCCCATAATAACTGATAGTGGTATCGACTGAAACAGCAATGTGATGCAAATAAAAATAATTATCTTTTTATTAATTCTCATACACGATCTCTCCATTTCAAATTATGTTTAACTTTTATCTTTTAGGTCAACCAGACAGTTACAGCTTCCAACTTGAAATCATTTATACTTTTTCTGTTGAGTTAGTCTTAGTGTTGTTTATCTCAAAGTGTATGTTCTAAATTTCATAGAGGTTTAATAACAATTATTTCAAAAAAAGACTATTTAAACAATATATTTTTCCATAATTTACACATTGTTTTAAAAAAATCCTCATTACCAGCATCTCTACTAGCAATAAGGATTTTACTTTAATATAGAATTTGGAACTCATATTTTTATTAAGTTAAGTAAGTGCCTGGCACTTAACTTAAAATATCCTTTCTTAAATACAACACAAGAACTCAGGCTGAAACCGAAGTTTTTTATTTAGGACGAACGATTTGGATCCAAGTTTGTCCGTAAACCCTTTCGATTTCTTGACCATCCGCATAGTAAAAGCGCGTCAAAGAACTAGGGCTATCCTTCTTCCATGTGCCTGTGAAATGCTGACCACCGGCATAATAATCAATGGTTCCCTCTCCTACAATGTCAGGAGTTGGGCGTCCACGAAAGTCTGTACGGTGGTTTGCATACTGTATTATAACGTTTCTAGCCCAGACTTCCTCACCAGTAGCATCTCGATGAGCATTACTGTTAATGAACCTCTTATAGGCTCTCTTTTCGGCATCATAACGATAGGTCACACGATATGAAGGACTATATTCAATGGCAATTGAATGTGCTGTTTGCCCTTGCCTGCTTAAATTTCCTGGGCGAACGACTGTACCAGGTGAAGACGTCCCCCTATTTAAGGTTCCTAAATTAACGTACAAATTATGTGGGGCCCTTTTGGACGAGTCGCGGTAAAAGGCTGAAAATAGCAGTGCGTTAGTGCTACTCACTCCCCACTCATCAATTTTATCTAGATTGTCTCTACTTGCACTAGCAAAAACAAAATTAACATTATTCTCCCACGCGATCATAGTGCTATGTTCACGGGCACTACGAATAGGTCCTACTTTACTAGGAAGCCTTGAGAAAAGTGCTAAGTATCGGGTCGAACGCCCTTCTACTTCATATTCGTAAACAATACTTGCATGAGATATTCCATGCTGTGGCCTTGCACTAGGGTGGTTGTCAAGGATAACCCCATAAACAGGGTTACGCTCCGTCTGTGGAACTTGAGCCAACGCCTCTTTAAGGTTCTCTCGTGACATCTCTAATAGGGCTGCAATTGTTTTGTGCTGATCTTCTAAATTCCGTCGTTCAGCTTCCATCTGAAATCGCCGGTCTTCGATGTTTTTGCGTTGATCCTGTATGGCCAATTGTTGCTGCTCAGTATTCTTTCTTTCATCCCGGACGGCGACAATCAATCCTGCATCACGGTCAAGGATTCGTTTTAAATAGGCGAACCGGATGATTAGATCTCCGAAATTTTCGGCCGTCAGTAAAATTTCAAGATAGGAGTCTCCCCCTTTCATGTAGGCGCTACGAACGCGGCTTGAAAACTGTTTTGTATTTTCATCCAGTCTTTCTTGAGCTTGAACTAACATAATCTCAGTTTCTTCAAGCTCTCTTTCTATCGCTGCCAGCTCTTCATCTAATTCTTCAATTCGCTTTAGGCGGCCTTTTATGTCCTCATTTAGCAACTTGATCGTCTCTTCGTATTCAACTATTTCTTCTCTAATATCATCAACCGTTTGCCCTAGATCTTCCGTATTGCTAAATACATAGTGGTTTAACCCATCTGTAATCGGCAGAAAGAGCATGGCACTCAGCAGTAACACAGTGATAAAATGACGCACTTTTAATCCTTCCTTTCTGACACGATTAAACACGTAAATATTTTCGAATTGATACAAAGCTTGCAAAGCCACTCATTAAAGTTCCGACTACCATCAGACCTACAAAAATAGGTGAAAGTTGTGACATGTCTGTCACAGGTTGAAAAAGAAGTATCAATGTATCCTGACTAAGGTAGGAAACAAATTGATCATAAATAAAAACTAAAATAGCAATGGCTACTAACGTCCCCACCCAGCCGATAACCATTCCCTCCATCAGGAAAGGAAAACGAATATACCTATTACTAGCACCCATATATTTCATAATTGTTACTTCATCCTGACGAGCTAATACAGAAAGACGAATGATGTTTATAATTAAAAACACCGCACCAAAAGCGATCGAAATACCTAATACTAAAAACACAGTATTGAGACTACTAGTCATCTCCATCAAGCTTGTAACCAATTCCGAGCCATAATCAACCAACTCTACTTCAGGATATGCCTGAATGGCTTCCGCTACAGCAGCTACCTCTTGTGGCTCAGTGACACGAACCCGAATTAAGTCGGGTAACGGATTGTTTTCACCCTCTAACTCCCTTAATAGTGATGGATCTCCCATCGTATTAGCGAAGACTGCTAAACCTTCTTCCTTAGGTACAAACGTATGACTAACCACACCCTCTAGATGATCAAGGCCATTCTCAACATTTGTTGCATCAACTTCATCGTATAGAAAAACACTAATCTCTAAATTTGATCCGACATTATGTATAAACTGATTAACATTTACAGTGACCAACAGAAATCCACCTAAAATAACTAACGAAATTGCAATTAGACCCGCAGTTATTATCGCAAGCCACAAATTTCTAGAGAGAGCCTGAATACTTTGACGCATTGAATACAAAAAAGCATATCTATACATGACTATAGCCCCCCTGCTCGTCCCGCTTTAACTTACCACCCTCTAGTTCAACTACACGCTTTTGCATTAAGTCGACTAGATCCCAAGCGTGTGTCGCTATAACAACAATAGTCCCTTCTTCATTTATTTTTTCAAACAACTGCATGATCTGCAGCGCATTATCACGATCTAAGTTTCCTGTAGGCTCATCCGCTAAAATTAATACTGGGTTCTTTACGATGGCTCTGGCAATTCCTACCCTCTGCTGCTGTCCTCCAGAGAGTTCGCTCGGGAATGAATTTGCCCTATCAGCAAGCCCCACCTTATGTAGTGCCTCTGACACCTTTCTCTTAATCTCTTTAGGTGAACGGCCCAGCACCTCTAAAGCAAACGCCACATTCTCAAAAACCGTTTTCTGTTTTAACAGTTTATAATCCTGGAAGACCATGCCAATCCGTCGACGATGGTCTAAAAGCTCTTTTTTTTTTTTTTTTTCAATATCTACATTATCAAAATAAATATTTCCTTTTGTCGGTAATTGCTCCCGGAACATTAATTTAATTAATGTACTCTTACCAGCACCGCTAGCACCTACTAAAAAAACAAACTCACCCCGAACCAGATTTAAAGAAAATTCCTCTAATGATACCTCATTACTACCCTCATATAGCTTGCTTACATTTTTAATTTCAATCAAAATTGCTACTCCTCTCCAACTAAACCTATAACGATGTTAATTCGACAAAATCCTGTATATTCCTTCACAATATTTAACTTTCCTATTTTAATATAAAAATGAGTTCCAAACCTATTA
>SKOL01000571.1 GCA_007120055.1 Anaerobacillus sp. | reverse complement strand
TTTCTAAAAAGTCAGGCACTGTAATCGAATCTCCAGCAATCTCTGTATATTTGCGTAAACGAGTCGCAACAAATTGCCAGTTTAAGTAGGCACCCACTGCTAAACCTACCGAAATCCAAATCGCTTCCATTCCAGCGACGTAAGCATAACCTGGCAATCCTAGTAAAAGCCAGCTACTCATATCAGAAGCACCGGCACTTAAAGCAGCAACTCCTCCACCTAATCTTCTTCCGCCTAAAACATAGTCTGATAAATTATTAGTCATTCGATAGGCAACAAGACCTATCGCTAACATCCCTGCTAAATATACGATAAACGTAACTAACGTTGCTGTTTCCAATTTTATTCTCTCCCCTCAACGAAATAAGTAATAATCGACAATACAATTAATAGCGGCATTGGAACGAATAGCCAAAATACCGTAGCTCCCGTTAAAACGAAATCCATATGATCACTCTCCTAATATTAAATGTGAAATAACCACTTACACCGAAAATTATGATTTTTTTAAATTATAAATTAATTTCTTTTTGAAACGAGAAATTTATTTCTTTATCATTCCTCTTAACGCGAAACTAACATTTTGTGGTCTTTCCGCTAACCTTCTCATAAAGTAGCCGTACCAATCGTTCCCATATGGAACATAAATTCGAACGGTGTAGCCCTCTTTCGCTATTTCTTGTTGTAATTCTGTTCTAAATCCATAAAGAAATTGAAATTCAAATTGAGTCTTCGGTATCTCCTTCTCATCTGTAAACGCTTTCAATTCATTGATGATTCGATGATCGTGCGTCGCAATTGCCGTATAACTACCACCTAACAAATGTTGTTTAATTAAATTTAAATAATTATCATATATTGTTGCTTGATCTTGATAACAAACTTCTGGCGATTCTTTATATGCTCCTTTTATTAACCGTACAGAAGTTCCTTTTAAATCTTTAAGATCTTCTTGGGCACGGTGTAAATAACCTTGAATAGCTGTTCCTACATTGTCATAATCTTTACGTAACTCGTTAAAAATATCTAACGTATCTTGGCAATGAGCATAATCTTCCATATCAATTCGGACAAAGTTGTTATACTTTTTCGCTGTTTGAACAATTCGACGGATATTGTTTAAACAAAGCTCGCGATCAATATCTAAGCCTAATTGTGTTAATTTTAATGATAAATTACAGTTAACCCCCGCTTCGGCAATCGCATCTAACGTTTTAATACAATATTCTGTTGATTCAATCGCTTCATCCTTATTAAGAACAAATTCTCCAAGATGGTCGACCGTACAAATTAAACCTTGATTATTTAATTTTTTAACCGCCTCAATGACACTAGGAATAGTTTCTCCTGCTACAACACTCGATGCGCCAAACTTTAATCCCCATTTTTTTGCACTATTATTTAATATTTTATTTTTTGATAAAAATAGAAAAAATTGTCTTGATGCTTTTTCAACGATCATTTTAATCCCTCCCCATTTTCATAAAAATTTGCAAAGCACGTCTCAATTACGCATTCTACAAATGAAAGACCGCTAATTTTTCTTTTTAAATCGCTTGTGATTTCTTAATTTGGAAATTCCCCCTAACTTTCCCCTCCTTAAAAGTATTTTCCATTTTTTATAAATGCAATTTCCATGCCAAATTTAAAATGTTCAGAATTGTACGAATTAATATAATTAAGAGAAAAAATTGACGCAAAACTATTTGGCGGTTTATAATATTTTTTGCAGGTAGGTGCTATATCATTTTGCATTAACGGTTAGGGGGAGCAACATGAGTTTGGAAGAAGAAGTTAAACATTTAAGATACTTAAACGATATTTATAAAAGTATTCTTGAAGAAATTAATGTTGGTGTCCAAGTAATTGATCAAACTGGTAATACAATTATTTATAATCCTAAAAAAATGCAACTAGAATCGATGGCAATTGAAGATGTTTTAAACAAAAATTTGCTTGAAATTTTTAACTTTAAAAATAAAAAAGATAGTAGGTTGTTACAATCATTAGAAAATGGAGTTAAAACAAATGCTACGAAACAAACGTATTTTAATAATAAAGGAAAAGAAATTACGACAATTAATAATACATATCCAATTGTAAAAAATGGTGAAACGATTGCTGCTGTAGAAATTGCCAATGATATTACTCAATATGAACGACTAAAGAAAAGTGTCTTAAAGACAGGCGATACTAGATATACGTTCGATAGTATTATTGGAGAGAGCAAAGCATTAAAAAATGTAATTGAAGCAGGAAAGAGAGCAACTAGAACTTCCTCTTCCGTATTAATCATCGGTGAAACAGGAACCGGTAAAGAGTTGTTTGCTCAAAGTATCCACAACGGTAGTGGTCGTTCACATATGCCTTTTGTTTCACAAAACTGCGCTGCTTTACCTGATAATTTAGTTGAAAGTTTGTTATTCGGTACTAAAAAAGGAGCGTTTACTGGGGCAATTGATCAACCAGGCTTATTAGAGCAAGCCGAAGGAGGAACACTTTTACTTGATGAGATTAACTCTTTAAACCCTATATTACAAGCAAAGCTTTTAAGAGCGATTCAAGAAAGAGTGATTCGAAGAGTAGGCGATACGAAAGATAAAGAAATTGACGTACGTATCATAGCAACAATGAATGAAGATCCGATTGATGCTATCGCCAATGATCGACTTCGTAAAGACCTTTACTACCGCCTTAGTGTTGTTTCATTATTTGTCCCTCCTCTAAGGGAAAGAAAAGAAGACATACCGCTACTCGCGACACAATTTATTGAGAAATATAATTCCTTATTTCAATTAAATATTAAAAAAATATCGAACGAAGTATACCAACTTTTTTATGAATATAATTGGCCTGGCAACGTAAGGGAGCTAGAACATATTATTGAAGGGGCCATGAATTTAATTATCGATGACGATGTGATCAACTTTAGTCATTTGCCAAATCATTTTATTCATAAAAACAAGCAATCACAGAAACAGTCTTCTACTAATTTTGGTGCTTCTGTGAATGGAGATTTCACAAAAATACTAAAAGATTATCTGGAGGACGCCGAAGCTAACTACTTAAAAGCAGTCCTCAGTAGCCATAAAAATAACGTTTCTCATACCGCTAGCATTCTTGGAATAAGTAGGCAAAGTCTTCAATACAGATTGCGAAAATATCAAATTTATAAACAATCGTAACCAAACTTTCTATAGTTTTCATTGTTCTCTTTGTAAAAAAAATCGCTGTAGGCTGTCCAAAACAAAGTGTCAGACACTTATGGGACAACCTACAGCGATTTTGTTTGTATTTAATTCGCTACAATATTGACAAGCTTATTAGGCACTGCAATCACTTTTCGAATTGTTTTTCCTTCAAGCTCGGCTTTCACTTTATCATTTTCTTTAGCGAGTTGCTCCATCTCTTCTCGACTTGAATCTTTTGGAATGACTAATTTCGCTTTTAGCTTACCGTTAACTTGAACGACAATTTCAACCTCATCTTCAACAAGCATGCTTTCTTCAAACGTTGGCCATGATGCATATGCTAACGTTTCATTGTGACCAAGCTTTTGCCAAAGTTCTTCTGATACGTGTGGCGCGACTGGAGAAAGTAATTTTACAAAACCTTCGATTAACGATTTTGGTAACTGTTCTTGCTTGTATGCTTCGTTGATAAATACCATTAATTGTGAGATCCCTACGTTAAAACGTAGTCCAGCAAAGTCGTCAGATACTTTCTTCACTGTTTGGTGATAAACGCGCTGGAAGTTCTCATCGCCATCTACATCTTTAATGATAGGATTTAATGAACCTTCATCAGTAACGAATAAACGCCATACACGGTCTAAGAAACGGCGCGCTCCATCAAGACCATTTTCACTCCAAGCAATCGATGCATCTAGTGGTCCCATAAACATTTCATAAAGACGTAATGTATCGGCACCATGGCT
>SKOL01000771.1 GCA_007120055.1 Anaerobacillus sp. | reverse complement strand
TCTCCTGATGGTTCATCAGTGGTTGTGTCCTCACTATCGCTACATCCTGTCAATGTTAACGCCATTGCTAATGCCAACATTAAAAATAATAAAGAAAGCTTCTTCATTTAACTTCCCCCTCCATTTATTTCTTTAAGTATTTTAACTACATCTAAAGAATAGCATGAACTGTGTAAAACTATGGTGGTGACAAATGTCCCTTTTTTTGTCTTAAATGTGAAATTATCATTAAAAGACTTACTAAATTGTATAAAACCCATAACTATCTTGCATTATTTTTAATTTTTCATTACAAGACATCTATATAAACCTTTAAAACAGTTCATCCTTCTGCCTAAGCCAGAAACTCGCAGCTTCTGTTCTGTTCGTGACATTTATTTTTTTAAATATTTTACAAATATAGTTTCTCACCGTTTTTTCTGAAACGTTTAAGCGATCCGCAATTTCCTTATTCACTTTCCCTAATGAAACCATGTCTAAGATGCTCGTTTCCTTTTTACTCAAGTTAAATTCATTGCTCAGTATTTTTGCATTCACCGTAAATGTTGACCCTAAATCACCGTTATCGTTGTATGCTGAAAAAATGGTAGAGGTCAGTTGTTCACATTCTATATCTTTTAACAAATAGGCCTCTGCACCTGCTCTTTTTGCTTCGAGAAGGTTATTATCATTAGCAAAAGCGGTGAGAATAATGACTTTGATATGTGGATACATGTTTTTAATTTTTAGACAACCTGTAATCCCATCTCCATCAGGTAATTTAAAGTCGAGCAAAACTACATCAGGTCTTTTTTCACCAATCAACTCTATCGCTTCGTTCAAGTTGCCTGCTTCTCCACAAACTTTAATTTTTTCATCAGCTTCCAAAAACATTTCTAAACCTTTTCGAACAACAACGTGGTCATCGACAATAAATACTTTTACACTATTACTCAAGCTGATCACCTCCAAAGTATTACAAGCTCAACTTCAGTTCCTAGTTTTCTATTTCGAATATTCAATGTGCCACCAATTTGCTCGGCCCGCTCTCTCATTGATTTAATTCCAAAATTGATTTTTGGGTTCACCTTATTTAAAGAAAATCCAACTCCGTCATCAATGATCTTAATATGAAGAGCATTTGCCTTTGATTTTAACGTTACTTTTGTAAACGTACCCTTAGAGTGTTTAATAGAGTTGTTTACAGCTTCTTGCACGATATAATAGATTTGAGTTGTTTCTTCTGTAGTAAGTTCTCCAGTAGGAATAAAATCATGATCGTCTAACGAAACTACAATGCTTACTCCAGAGTTACTGTTGTAATCTTCAACCATTGACCTAATTCTATTTTGCAACTCTGATAGTTCTACTTGTTCCATCGTCGATTCAGATATAAATTCTCTTGTTTTACTAATAGCATCCCCTAAATCAGTTATCACTTCTTGCAACGTATTTGTTACCTGCTCGGAGCGATTTTCATTTTTTCTTAACAAAAATCTTAGTTTTAACGTTGATGCATACATACTTTGAATAATACTGTCATGAACTTCAAGCCCCAACTTTTTTCGCTCTTCGTAAGCGATTTTTTGTTGTTCAAGCTTTTTCATTTTTTCTTTTTGCTCCCATTCAAATGTATTGATCACTTGAACGAGCACATAAACTATTCCTATGCCGATGAGAATCTTCAATATTTGAACAGGGAAACCAAACCATTCGATAAACAATGTATTGTTAATAACGTTTGCTGGGAAAAAATCCAATTCCCTTACGATTAAGCCATCTACTAACCCGTAAAATAGAAATATCATTGCCAACCGTTTATATTTCACTTGTATGTCATATAGTCTTTTATTATCCATCATCATTGCTTGACGATACAATGCCCATGCTGCTATAACTCCACCTGGTAAACCCATAAAATATCGTAATAATACACTGTTGTATTGTGGGTGTTCAATATGATAATTCCAACCATACTGAACAATAAGCACTATCATTCCAGTACCGCCAATAACAAGTATTAAAACCGGGAGCATTCTAACAAATCGACAATACTTTTCCTTTTGAAACAGCAAACTCAAACCGAAATATAACAGAAATGTAAAGGATACGGCTTTAAGAAACTGCTTAAAATAAAACAAGTATACATACTGTCCAGCATATAAATCAGTAATCACAACCATTGTGATCCATTCAGATAAGCCATGCGTAACCCCAAAAGCACCTAAGTATTTCAGAGATTTTACTAGCGGAATGTGAATAACACTTTCTTCCTTTTTACCGCTAGCGTAAATTCCCATAGCAATAAAAACTAAACCGTATACCAAATAAATAAAAAAGTAATAGCTATCCATTTAGATCTCCTTTAGATAATATGCATATCAAAGAACTACTTTATTGTTCAAACATAGCTAGTAAATCAAAAACTTACTGTTACTATAATGATACACCGAAAACTCAAATTTCTTTTTAAGACTGCTGACATATTTGTGTCAATAGAGATCCAATGATATGACTCATAAATCGACATACTTTTAAAAAAGAGGCTGCCAATACAAAGTGTTAAACACTAAATGGACAGCCCCTTTTATTAAGTTCTATATTTACTGTTCAGAAATCCATTGGGATAAGCTTTGGGCACTTTCAGAATCATCAATTCCACCATGGCCATCTTCAAGCTTATCTAATAAGTCGTCATAAGACATTCCTGTAATCGGTTCAGAGTAAACTGCTCCTTGTAAGTCATCTCCATGACAATTAGCACAGCTGTCGCTATATAAGCCTTCTGGATCAACAGATACTGCACCTTCATCTTCTTCAGTTGCATCCCCATAACTAGAAATCCATTCAGATAATTGATCTGCTGTGGAGGCTTCATCTATTCCACCGTGTCCATCTTCAAGCTTATCTAACAAATCATCATACGGTAATCCTGAAATTGGGTCTGCATACACCGCCCCTTGTAAATCATCTCCGTGACAGTTTGCACAACTCTCGCTATATACCGCTTCTACGTCTACAGTTACGGCTCCATCATCTGTAGCACCTTCACCATTTTCTGATGATTTATTTGAAATCCATTCTGATAACAGTTCTGCATCTTCAGTATCATCAATTCCTCCGTGTCCGTCTTGAAGAATATCAAATACAGTGTTATACGATAAACCAGTAATTGGATCTGCGTAAACCGCTCCTTGTAAGTCGTCTCCATGACAGTTTGCACAGCTGTCACTATATAAACCTTCTGCAGATACTTCTACTGCACCATCATCTTCATTTGTAGTCTCATCTGATGATTTGGTAGAACCTACGAGATCGCCATGGAAAAACTGGACATTATGACATGATACACACGTAGTATCACTTTCACCTGAAACAAAGTCCTCATGCATTGCCACTACACCTTGATCGCGACTAATATTATCAATGTTATGACAAGATAAGCAACGGTCATTTGGTACTTCAGCTTTCATTGCTGCATAATCATTCGGGTCTAATCGGCCTGTAAGCGTGCTAAATGCTTTAGAAGTACCTTTTACTTTGTCTTTAATGAAACCCTCTCCATGACAGTTTATGCAACCTACTTGCGCATGTGGAGTTGCATCAAAATTATCTTTGAACTCAGGTACATCATGACAACTTAAACAAAAACTATCATCAGATGTCGCGCTTGCTCCTGTGTTGAAAACAATCGTTAAAACAATCCCTACAAATACACTAGATAAAATAATTAACATTAATTTCTTATTCATGTTTTTAAACATTCTTGTCACCATCCCTTTGTTGACTCATTCTTTTTTGTGTTAACATAATGATCCCCCTACACTTCGAAACACTGCTAAAAATGAGTTTCAGTTCCACACTATGAAAAATCATGTGATTTTTATCACACCTATATTATTTCACACACTTAACAGTCATTTTAGTAGTAAAAATCATATACTCTAAGCGAAAACCCC
>SKOL01000667.1 GCA_007120055.1 Anaerobacillus sp. | reverse complement strand
CTTTCTGAGGAAAATTTAATTGAAGGGGCAACGATTGTTGGTGGCGCGAAAGTCGTTGAGTTTTTATCAGAAGGAGCAGCATCAATTACGTATTAGGAGGAAGATAAATGGTTTTTCAAAAGCCAGATGGAATGTGTGATGGTGGAGATTTAGATTGTGGTTCGGGGCTGCTTTTAATTATTAAAAAAAATATCGATCCACTCGCAGCCGGGCAAGTGTTAGAAATTAGAAGTAGAGAACGTACGGTTGCTGATGATCTCCCGGCATGGTGCCGAATGGTAGATCACGAGTTTTTAGGTTCTGAAAAACAGGAACAGTATACGAGTTATTTTGTCCGTAAAGGTGGAAGCGCTGACAGTGTCGATTCTGATTTAGAAGCTGCACGTGGTTACCAGTGGAGTGTTAGAGTGAGAGAAGACGAAGGGCTTTCGGCGAAAGTTTTTTCGAGAAATCATACGTTAACGTCAGGTCAACCGGCGGATTTTAGTCCGAAGGTAGAGGCACCTAGTGCGATTGACTATCTTCTTACGTCGTTAGGATCATGTCTTGTCGTTGGCTTTAAGGCCCATGCATCAAGACGTAATATCGAAATTGATGAGATGGAACTGACGCTAAAAGGAAAGCTTGAAAATATCCTTTATCACATGGAGATTGAAGACGAAGGCAGTCCGAAAATCGAGGAAATTAGAGGTGTTTTTTACGTAACGTCACCGAGTGAAGAAAAAGAGCTTTACGATGTTTGGGACGTGACGGTTGCACGCTCGCCGATTTTTCAAACATTGCAAACGTCCGTTTCGATGAATATAAAGTTTCAAGTTGTTTTATAAGAGACAGATCTTAATAAAATTTTTTACTAAGGGGTTAGATATAAAATGAGTAAGACGATCTTACCTACAACTGTCGTAGGAAGTTGGCCGCGCACCCGAGAAGTTTTGCGGGGATTACGAGATGTACGTGCGGAACGAATTACGGAAGAACAATTTGAAGAGATTGCAAATGCGGCAATTATAGAATGTGTTCAAAGTCAGGAAGCAGCAGGGATAGATATCGTTTCCGACGGTGAACAGCGCCGTGATAACTTTATATCATTTGTCGCTGAGAAGATTGATAATGTAAAAATGTTATCGGTGGCAGATTTACTAGAGTATGTCGAGGACAAAGCGAGTTTTGAAGAAATTCTCGGTACATTAGATGTTCCTGCGTACTCATTAAAGAATCCAGCAGCTGTCGGGAAAATTTCTCGTAAAAAAGCCATTGCTGCTGATGAATATCAGTTTTTAAAAGAACAAACGAACAAACAAATGAAGGTGGCAATTCCAGGTCCTTACTTGTTAACGAGAGCGATGTGGGTCGACGGATTGTCCAAAGAAGCGTATCCGACAAAAGAAGATTTAGCGGTCGATATTGTTGCGGTTTTAAGAGAAGAGATAGAAGATTTAATTGTCGCCGGTGTTGATTTTATTCAAATCGATGAGCCGGTTTTAACAGAACTCGTCTTTACGCAAAAAAATGCGAATCGTACTTTCATGTGTGGCGCTTTAACGGCGAAAGCGGAGGCCGGTGAGGAGCTCAATTTTGCGACTGAATTAATGAACAAACTTACATACGGAATGCGTGGCCGCGGCTCGAAAATTGGTGTTCACGTATGTCGTGGTAACTGGAGCACTCAAGAGGAAACCCTACTTCGAGGACCGTATTATCCGTTGATGCCGTTTTTAGCGAAAATGAGCGTAGATCAGTATGTGTTAGAATATGCAACACCAAGAGCAGGAGAACTACATGCGTTGACTGAGTTAGCAAAGCTTGAAGATGTTGAACTTGGCTTAGGGATTGTCAATCCACGAACGCCGGAAATCGAAACTGTTGAGCAAATTGTCGCACGTGTAAAAGAGGCGGCGAAATTTTTCCCGATCGAAAAAATGTATTTAAATCCTGATTGTGGCTTTGGCACGTTTGCGCAAAGACCGATGAATACGCCAGAAATCGCCACAAAAAAATTAATAAATGTGAAGAAAGCTGCTGAGCAACTAAGAAGTGAATTAGTTGAAACCGGAGAGGTGTAAATGATGTCAAAAATGACGGTAAAAGTAAATGGTAAAAGTGAGAAAATGAAAACAGATGTCACGGCTGGAGAGCATTCTTTTACGGTTGATGAGCCGGAAAATTTCGGTGGTACAAATAAAGGGGCAGACCCTCTATCGACGTTATTAGGTGCTTTAGCTTCTTGTGAAAATATTGTTGCTAATTTTGTTGCCAAAGAAATCGATTTTGATTTGCAAGGAATAGATTACGAGGTTACTGGAGAGCTAGATTTAAGAGGTTTAATGGGAGATGCGAGCGTACGTACTTATTTTGACTGGGTTAGGATCGAAGCGAAAATACGCACGAGTGAAAGTGACGAGCGTATCCAAGAGCTTTGTGAACGATCAGATGCACGTTGCCCCATTTTTCAAACATTGAAAGCAGCGGGTGTAGATATTTCTTCAGAGTGGTCGAGGGTTTAATGTAGTTGGTGATTGCTGATTGAAGTTTTTTATAGGTCGTCGTGTAGATTAAAAGAATAATTGAATTAATTATGGGCTTGATCTCAAAAGCTATAAAAATTAAACCTGATGCGGAGTTGGAAACCTTGTATCAGGTTTTTTTCTTTTAGGGAATGAGGGGGGTAGAAGTTTGACGGATTTATGTGATTTGTTTTTTTATGAATATGGGGGGAGTGTGCAGTAGAACAACTGTTGACGCGCACTGGAATCGCATTATCCCTAAAATACACGTAACAAAATACGGTTTGACGTGCGTGGTTTACAGTATATGTAAAACGCCCACATGAAAACAGGGTTGATGCACCGATTTTACAGTATCTGTAAAATCTGCGTATCAATACATTTATTGACGCACAAATGATTTCTCTTCCTAGTTCAAAAGAAGAGAAGAGAAATCGAAATGCCAGAATGATTACTCTTCTCGACTCAAAACCAAAGAAGAGTAATCAAAACTCCAGAATGATTACTCTTCTCGACTCAAAACCAAAGAAGAGTAATCAAAACGCCAAAATGATTACTCTTCTCGACTCAAAACCAGAGAAGAGTAATCAAAACGCCAAAATGATTACTCTTCTTGACTCAAAACCAGAGAAGAGTAATCAAAACTCCAGAATGATTACTCTTCTCGACTCAAAGCAAGAGAAGAGTAATCAGAACACCGAAATGATTTTTCCTCCTAGCTCAAAAAAGAGAAGAAAAATCCAAAGCTTCAAAATGAGCATTCTGTTCTCTCTTTTACTGCACACTCCCCCCATACCGTGCAACACTCTCTTGACTAAATTAATTAATTCGGTTGTCTATAATATAAGAAAACGAAGTAACGATTTTTTTCGTTTGAAAATAATCGTATTTAATCTAGTTTTAAGTAATACTTTCCCTTTTCAATTAACAAGAAAACAGATAAAATTATTTAAGTGTTTGTTGTTTTTTGTCGACTTTGTGCGAATGTATTATCATTACTTAACAATAATTGGGAAATGTTAAAATTAACTAGCGTAAAATCATCTAGTATTAAGTTCATGAATTTTCATAAACATTTAAGGAGTTAAACCGTGGAACATCAATCTAATAAGTCATTAAAGCCATTTATATCGCTCATATTAGCAACGAAAATTCCGAAATTAGCGTTTATCGTAGGGATCATCGGAAGTTTGATTACGACATTAGTTGGCCTATCAATCCCTTTATTAACGAGAGAAATGGTCGATGGCTTCTCTGTGGAAGCAATTAGTGTCACGTTGATCGTGATCATCGTAGTTGTTTTTATTGTTAGAGCTGCGTTGGATGCTATGTCTAGATATCTCCTCGCATATGTAGGTCAAAATATTGTCGCTCGACTTCGTGAAAGAATGTTATTAAAAGTTATTCGACTACCAGTGAGTTATTTTGATCGTAAAACG
>SKOL01000355.1 GCA_007120055.1 Anaerobacillus sp. | reverse complement strand
TATATAACTCGTCGCTTCGGAATCACAAATGGCATTTGCTCATTACCGATTAGCCTTTTACCTTCTGTTAAAGTAACATCTTTATCAAGAATGACATTTTCTAAAATCACACCTTCACCAATTTCACAGCGTTGCATAATAATCGAATTCTTTACGATTGCATTTTTATGAACTTTGACACCACGAAATAAAATACTATTCTCTACCGTCCCCTCTATGATACAACCGTTGCCAACCAATGAGTTGGAAACATTTGCGCTTTCTAAATATCTTGCCGGAGGCTCGTTTTTCACTTTCGTATTAATCGTTTGTTCATTAAAAAACAAATCTCGGTAAAAATTAGGGTTTAGTAACTGTAAATTATTTTTATAATAACTTTCCACAGAATTTATGACACAATGTACGCCTGTATATTTAAAGGCCTGAATGTTAAGGTTATCTACTTCCCTTGCAATACAATCGTTAAACAAATGCGAAGCACCATGAGCTATGCCGTGCTCAACAAGTTGTAGTAAAAGTTTTTTACTAACTAAATACATATTCATGTAAACATTGTTATTATATTCTTCGTTGGTTACTTCAACGACACGGCCTTCTTCCGTAACGGATAACTTCTGACATTGTTTGTGCTCGGACTCTAGCATATCTACTTTTTTATATATCAGTGTGATGTCTGCGTCACAGCTTTGATGATGTTCAAATACTTCTTCGAAATTAATGCCACAAACATGTTGACTCCCCGATATAAGTACATATTCAGCTTTACCACGATGGAAAAAGTCAATGTTGTTATGAAAATGTTGTAAATCACCTTTAGAAATATCCGTAGGATCATTCCAATCAGGGGGTAAAATAAACAAGCCACCGTACTTCGTGTCTAAATCCCATGACTTTCCTTTGCCAAGATGGTCCATTAAGGAGCGGTACTTTTTACGAGTAAAAACAGCAATGTCAGCAAATCCAGCATTAGCCATATTAGAGATACCAAAATCTATAAGACGATATCTTCCACCGAACGGAACAGCTGCACCACAACGAAAATATGTTAATTCATTTAAGAAATCTTGCTCATTGTCTAAGTTAATGACTCCCATCATTTTCATTACTCTATCCTCCTGTAAATATGACATTTTCAATAGATGGTGCACAATACCTTTACCAATCAAACCTGCAAAACTATTAACTATTTATTAGCATCCGAAAAAATGAAAACTCTAAGTTACACTCTTCACTGCTACATTCGCTGAAATATGACTTTTCTCACCGATTAACGTAATATCACTTTCTTGAGAAGGTTCAGGTTCAATCACTGCTCCATCCTCAATTACTGAATTTTCTCCAATAATCGCTTTATTGATGGTAACGTTTTTACCGATTTTCACATTAGGCATTATTACCGAATCTCTAATACTACTTCCTTCGCCAACATGGACACCGAAAAATAAAATAGAATGGTCCACATTTCCATCAACGTAACACCCTTCATTAATGAGAGCTCTATTTACTGTTGCCTTTTGTGAAATATATTGAGGAGGTTGATTAGGGTTCACTGAATACATTCGCCAATTCATATCATTTAAATTAAACTGAGGTTCATCGTCCAATAAATCCATATTTGCTTTCCACAGGCTATCCACTGTTCCGACGTCTTTCCAGTAACCTTGGAACTTATAAGCATAAAGACGTTTTCCGTCATCTAATATTTTCGGCAATACATCCTTACCAAAATCATGGCTTGACCGTAAATTTACCGCATCTTCGCTTAAGTATGTTTTTAATAAATCCCAATTAAAAATATAAATGCCCATAGAGGCTAAGTTATTTTGTGGATTTTCTGGTTTCTCATCAAACGTGTGAATGCTCAAATCTTCGTTTGTGTTTAAAATGCCGAACCGACTTGCTTCTTCCCAAGGTACTTCAATCACAGAAATGGTCACATCAGCTACCTTTTCCTCATGGTATTGAAGCATTTTCGCATAATCCATTTTATAAATATGATCACCTGATAAAATAAGCACATATTTAGGATCATATTGCTCTATAAAATTTATGTTTTGATAAATCGCATCGGCTGTGCCTTTATACCAGTTGCCACCTTCTTGTGCTTGAAATGGTGGCAAAACACTTACTCCACCGTACTTACGGTCTAAACTCCAGGCAGATCCAATTCCGATATAGCTATTTAATATAAGTGGTTGATATTGGGTAAGAACCCCTACTGTATCAATGCCTGAATTCGTACAATTACTTAATGGGAAATCAATGATACGATATTTCCCTCCAAAATAAACCGCAGGCTTAGCCAGCTTTTTCGTTAAAAGTTGTAACCTTTTTCCTTCCCCACCAGCTAGTAGCATAGCTACGCACTCTTTTTTACTTTTCATTCATATCCCCCTTACTAAAAGCATACTTCTACTAAAAAACCCTCTATTTCATATTTATACATGGGTATAGTAATTAGACCAGCTAATAAATATAGACTTATAATTTTCACTAAATAATTCTCGAACCGTGAACCTTATAAAATTAACCATGTGTTCAAAAATAATAGCATTGGCAAAAATAGATCATCACTGAAAAAAAATTTATCGACTACTTTCGTGGGAGAAAAGGGGATTTATGTAACAATTTGCATTAAAAAACCACATTCAGTTGAGCAAAAGCTCTCTCAACTAAATGTGGCTAGTTCATTTTATATAATGATTATTTATTTAAGGCTTGTTGTTTTAAAGCTTCTGCTTTGTCCGTCATCTCCCAAGGAAGTTCAACATCTGTTCTTCCGAAGTGGCCATATGCCGCTGTTTGTTTGTAAATTGGGCGACGAAGATCTAACATTTTAATGATGCCTGCTGGACGAAGGTCAAAGTTTGAACGAACGACCTCCACTAGTACTTCTTCAGTTACTTTTCCTGTTCCGAATGTATCAATTGAAATTGAAACAGGCTGGGCAACACCAATCGCATAAGCTAACTGAACTTCACAGCGATCTGCAAGACCAGCTGCTACGATATTTTTAGCAACGTAACGGGCTGCATAAGCTGCAGAGCGGTCTACTTTTGTGGCATCCTTTCCTGAAAAGGCACCGCCACCGTGACGAGCGTAGCCACCATACGTATCAACGATAATTTTGCGACCAGTAAGACCGGCATCACCTTGAGGTCCACCAATAACGAAACGTCCTGTTGGATTAATGAAGTATTTTGTTTCTTCATCAATTAAATCTGCAGGGACAACTGGCTTAATCACATACTCTTTTAAATTACGTTGAATTTGCTCTAATGAAATTTCTGGGTGGTGTTGAGTAGAAATAACGATTGTATCAATTCGTACCGGCTTACCATTTTCATCATATTCAACAGTTACTTGCGTTTTACCGTCTGGTCTTAAGTATGGAAGAATTTCTTCTTTGCGTACTTCTGTTAAACGGCGAGCTATTTTATGAGCAAGAGAAATTGGTAATGGCATTAATTCAGCAGTTTCATTATCTGCGTAACCAAACATTAAACCTTGATCCCCAGCACCAATTGCTTCAATTTCAGCATCTGACATTTGCCCTTCACGAGCTTCAAGCGCTTGATCGACACCTTGAGCAATATCAGCTGATTGCTCATCAATCGATGTTAGAACTGCACAAGTTTCAGAATCAAAACCGTATTTAGCACGAGTATAACCAATATCACGAATTGTTTCGCGAACAATTTTCGGAATATCTACATATGTAGATGTCGTAATTTCACCAGCTACTAAAACTAACCCTGTTGTTACTGAAGTTTCACAGGCTACACGCGCATTCGCGTCTTTCGCTAAAATTGCATCAAGAATCGAATCTGAAATTTGGTCACAAATTTTGTCTGGATGCCCCTCCGTTACACTTTCAGAAGTAAATAAACGTCTTGTTTTCTTTTCTGTCATTAATTGTACCTCCTTTATCCTAATTAGGATAT
>SKOL01000245.1 GCA_007120055.1 Anaerobacillus sp. | reverse complement strand
TCATGTTCTATTCTTCTACAGAAAAGAAATTAGTTACACTAGATGAGTATGTATCTAGAATGCCAGAAGATCAAAAATACATTTATTACGCAGCAGGTGAAAGCAACGAAAGAATTGAAAAACTTCCACAAACAGAATTAGTTGCTGACAAAGGTTACGAAATTTTATACTTCACTGACGATGTCGATGAGTTCGCGATCAAAATGTTAATGAACTACAAAGAAAAAGAATTTAAGTCGGTATCAAGTGGTGACTTAGGCTTTGAAACAGAAGACCAAACAAACGAAGAAACTGAAAATGAGAGCAAAGAATTATTTGATTATATGAAGGAAGTATTAGCGGATAAAGTGAAAAACGTTCGCGCTTCAAAGCGACTCAAATCTCACCCAGTATGTATTGCGACTGAAGGTGAAGTAACGGTCGAAATGGAAAAAATCTTGCAACAAATGCCAGATAATCAAAATGTCAAAGCCGATAAAGTGTTAGAAATTAACGTCAATCATGACGTGTTTAAATCGATTAAAGCAGCTTATGAAACGGATAAAGAGAAAGTAGCGCTTTATACGAAGCTTTTATTTAACCAAGCACTTCTGATCGAAGGCTTACCAGTCAACGATCCAGTTGAATTTACGAACGACATTTGCAAAATTATGGATTAATTTTGTAGTGAATGTGGAAAATACCAGTGAGGGATAAGTTAGATCCTTGCTGGTATTTTTATTTTTAGTAAAGTTATGGGCCGCTATGTCCGAAACTGCGTAGGTTTTGCTATGGAACGGGACGGGTACGGACATGTGTGCCGTTATTTTGCAAAAACAGCTGTGATTCTAAGGTTAAGAGAACGTGCGTCCCCTTATTTGGTAAAAAAAATAGTGATTCAGCCTACATTTTAAGCTAATAACGAACGTATGTCCGAAACGTGCTTGCAAACAAATCAATTTTCACAAATAACGCATCCTATGTCCGCAAAGGTTTAAGTTTTGATGTGTACTTAGCTGAGTACGGACATATATTAAGTTATTGAGTAAAATAGGCTGTGATCTTAATTTTGAATGGACATATGCTGCATAAAACACTAAAAAACCATGAAAAAATTATAGAAAGGATGAACGAGATGAAAACAACAATTAACTGGGATGGGAAAATGGCTTTTTCTAGCACAACACCATCCGGCCATGAGGTAGTCATGGATGCACCCGAAGAAGTAGGGGGCGAGAATAAAGGGGCAAGGCCGACAGAGTTTTTGCTTAATGCCGTTGCTGGGTGTACGGGCATTGACATCATATCGATTTTAACGAAAATGCGTGTCAATCCAACATCATTTGAAATGGAAGTAGAAGGGGATCGCGCCGAGGACCACCCGAAGAAGTTTACCAACATCCATATTCATTATTCTTTTGAAGGAGAGCTACCAGAAGACAAAGTCGCAAAAGCGATCCGCTTATCAAAAGATAAATATTGCACCGTATCACACTCATTAAATTCAGAAATTGCTGCGAGTTATTCCATCAATGGGGAAAAAGGGAAAGAGGAAGTATAAAAAAAGGACAAAGAAATATATTACTAACGTTTAATCAATTTCATCATTCAATATTATCGCCATTAAGTATTTATATGTAGTTGCGGTAAGTTTTTCGCAACTACATATCGTTTGATATGGCTCAATTTAGATAATTATGAAATTCACTCCGTAATATAAAAAAGCTGCCTTATTAGTTATAAGTAACATTTCCATACCTGATCTCTTCTAGGGAGCGGTATGTAAGTAATTAAATGACTAATGAGACAGCTCATTCGTTTTTAATTTATTTCAAGAATGAATGGTTTCGCCAACTATCTTCAGGTAACGTTACTCTTCCTTAGGGCAACATTTCTTTTCAATAAGTTCGATCGTATCCTCTAGTTTAAATTGTAGAAGCATTTCCTTTTTGATAACATTTCTTAAACTTCGGTCTACACTTCGATTAATTTCTAATAGATCTTCAATACTTGCATCTGTATTGCCTGTTACCGCTTGAATTTTTTCTCCTTCTGCATTAAGAATGTGAGCTAAACCGAGTTCTTCAAGTGCAATAGATGCTAATAAAAGGTTAATCACATCATCTCTGTCAATGGTTATCTCTGGTGTAATATCAGGTATATTAGGCATTCCCATATTTTTTGGCCTCCTTAAAAAATTGAGTCAATGATAACGTATGTGTTATGGACCTTTTTGCCCGGGCTAAATACCTAGTTTTTTATTTTTATTTGTGCTCACGAAAAATGTGATACCTAAGTATCACAAATCATTTCAATATTTGTATGAACCTTCGCATTTGACATCACCACTAGTCTGAATTGCTCATAATATAAAACATACAGAACAGATTGTGGAAGAGTTTTGGCAATTAAACTTCATCATCATCTTCCTCTAGTTCAATTAAATCTAATACATCTTCAAACTTATATTGAAGTAACATTTCTTTTTTTATGATATTTCGAAAGTTGCGTTCAATCGTTTTATTAATATTGAGCAGATCCTCAAACGTTGTATTTTGATCTGATACCACTTTTTGCAGTTTCTTGGCTTCAGCGTTAATAATATGAGCTAAACTCATTTCTTCTAATGCAATTGAAATAAGGAGTAAGTTAATGATGTCATCACGGTCAAGATCAATAATTGGGGTAATATTTGGAACGGTTGGCATACCCATCTTCTATAAACTCCTTTCTTATTGTGCCGGTAATATATTATATGTTTAGATAGTGGAGTTGCTAAGGCGGATGATGAGAAGCCGTTTTTTGATATACAACTTTGGAGGTTTTAAGGTTGAAAACTCATTCTCAAGTAAAAACGAGGCTAGGAGTTTTAGTGACAAAAAAAGCCATACAAAAAATAAGGAAACAAAAACCACCAGAAAGAATTGAAATGTTAAGAAAGGCAAATGAAATCGCCGAGTTAACCCTCTATTTTTTCTCGATAAAAGATATAAGCACTAATAATAAGTGCATTGTGGGATTTTATTACGATGAAAAAAAGCGCTTGTGGCAACGTGCACAATTTCCATATCCAGATGTCATTTATCGAAGAGGCAGTGGTGATATAAAGCAAAAAAAAGAAAAACGTAAATTACAATTATTTTTAAATCAATTACACGACCAACACACAAAATTTCTTAACCATCCATCAGGATTTAATAAGTGGGAAGTATACCAAAAGTTAAAAAATGATCCGGTCATCGCCCCACATTTACCTGAAACGAAAAAACTAGAAACTGTCAAAGATATCGAAAAAATGCTCAACAAATATACAACTATTTATATTAAAGCTAGTAAAGGCCGACGAGGTAAACAGGTAATGAAAGTGACTATCCGAAGCAAAAACGAGTTTCAGTTCCGATATTTTTCAACACGTGTACGTAGTGAAACAGTATCCGATTTATATCGTTTAAAACAACATCTTGATTCCATTTTTAAAAGAGAAGACCTCATCGTTCAAGAAGCGATTTCTTTAATAGGAAAAAGCGACAAGATCATCGATTTTCGTGGAGAAGTGCAGCGAAATGGTAATGGTGAACTAGAAGTTGTTGCTGTGCCAGTTCGAATTTCACAAAAAAATTCCCCAATCACTACACATGCAGAAAGCTGTACGTTAGAAAAATTTTTGAACGAAAATTTTGCTGAAACTAAAAAAGAATTACAACAGCAGATCGAAAAATTGCTGCTAAAAGTTTATCAAGCGATTGAAAAAGATCATCAGCTTTTAGGAGAACTCGGAATTGACGTGGGGCTCGACAAATACGGAAAACTGTGGCTTATCGAATGTAACGCTCAATCAGCGAAAGTCTCATTAATGAAAGCGTATGATCAAAAAACGATTGAAAAAGTATTCCTAAATCCATTACAGTATGCAAAATTTTTACACCGACTTTCATTAGAATAATTGTTTAATAGTATTTAAGCCAGAAGTTTTCTTGTACCAAATATATGCTATTGTATAAGACTTTAAAAAGATGATAAAGGGTGACAAGAATGTTTGTTATAAAAATACACCAACTTTCAGGACAAAAAAAAGGTCTATGTTATTTGCCTGAGAAAATATTTACCGACTTTAAATTGAAAGATAATAAAGATTACGGGTTAAAGTGTGGTCAAAAGGAAGTTAAAGTGTTTTTAAAAGCACACGATAAAGCGGAAGATGTGCTCTATTTATCAGGAGAAGTAATAAAACAATTGCATGTGATACCGAATCAGTCAATTACTTTTTGGAAGGAAGATCATCTTCTACAATTAGGACCTGTTTTAGGTGTGTTTTTAAACACTAAATATATTGCCGAAATCGAGGCTATTCGCTCGGTGTCGTTTCTTCATAATCACATGGTTGCCGCTAATGCAACGCATTGCATGACGTATTTTTTTTCGATCAATCATATCGATTGGATCAATAAAAAAATAAAGGGGTATTGGCTTGACTTAGATAAAAATGAATGGAAACAACAGCCTTTCCCTTTCCCGGATGTTCTTTATGACCGTGGTGCTACTTTTGATCCTGAACAAAAACTACTCGTAAAACATATTCGGGAGCAATTCCGTTCAGATCCTACGATTACCTTTATTAATAGTAAAGATTATTTGGGCAAGTGGCAATTAGCAAAACGATTAGCAAAGCACTCTACCATTCAACCGTATTTACCAGAAACAATCGAGTACAAAGAATTTAATGATGTGTTAACGATGATGAATAAACATGGATTTATTTTTATCAAATCGTTTTATGGAAGTCGTGGCCGTGAAGTAATGTCGATCGAAAAACAAGCAGACAATTACGTTGTCGTATATTATGACGACGGGCTAGTAAGAAAAGTGTTTAAAGAAATAGAAGAGATAAAGGCTTTAGTTCAACAATACACTGAGGAAAAACGCTTTGTCGTTCAACGAGGAATTAATGTAGTTAAATATAACGATTGTCATTTTGATACAAGAGTTTTAATGCATAAAAACGGTGTCGGTAATTGGAGTGTCTCCTACAATCGAGTAAGTATCGCTAAGAAAGATGCATCAATTACTACGATCAATAGTAGTGAATTAATTGAATATCATGATTTCTATGAAAAAATGAAAATGAAAACGAATAATTTTCCAACAGATGATGAAGTGCGTAAAGTGAGTATAGATATTGCTCACTGTATTGATGCTGAATTCGGTTCATTTGCTGAAATTGGGATGGATATCATTATTGACGAGCAAGGGAGGATTTGGTTTATTGAAGCTAATTCGAAACCAGAAAAGTATCCAGGGGCAACTTTCCAATATAGTGACGTAGCAGAAATACCGTTTATCTCGATCTTTGAATATACAAAATATTTATTGCAAATAAAGCCTCACACCATATCCAAATCAACTGAAATGAAAATGGCATTCTCTAACGATTTAGAAAAAAATCATATCTCTGTACCTAGCGGTTTAGTTAAAAATCTCAAAAATGATAAAGAAATTGTCGTAAAAGTTGGGATGTCAAAGGCCAAAGTCATGGTTAAGGAAAATGATAGTAATGATCAAGTATTTTTTTCAGAGCAACTTTTTCATCACTTCGGTTTTATAGAAAATGCGGAATATCAAATAGACTTGGATGCTGACGAACAGCAAATACGAATCGGTCCAGTCATTGCTATCTTTTTAAGTAACGGCAATATTCGAAAAATGCACAGGCAAACTCCGAAATTTAGGCATAAAGAGTTTGCACTTGCCAATCAACAAGCTAAAACGATGTTATACTTCTTTTCCGTTAAAGATGTTGACTTTATAAATAAACAAATTTATGGAACGTATTATCACGAAAAGAGACAACATTGGGAAAGGAAAGCATTTCCGTTTCCAGATGTTTTTTACGACCGCGGCGGTGGAGTGTTACCGAAGCAAGTGGTGAAATCAGATTATATTCGTGACCAATTAAGAAAATGTCTAGAAATTAAAACATTTAATCATCAACATTATTTTGATAAGTGGGATCTCTACGAAAAGTTAAAGCAGTTTGATGAAATGTTGCCGTTTTTACCTACGTCCAAACTTTTAAAGAATCCCGATGATTTAAAGGCTATGTATAATATTTCTACAAAACTTTATATTAAAGATTGTTTCGGTAATAACGGGCGCGGGGTTTGTTACGTTGAGAAGTTATCAAATGGAAAATATGAATACCGATTCTTTAACAGAAATGTCACTGCCAAACAAGTAGATTCGATTGAGGAAGTGGCAGCAGCAATTAATGAATTTTTACCAGACAAAAAGATGCTTATTCAAGAAGCAATTCCTTTAATTAAAGTTAATGAGAGGAATATTGATTTAAGGGCGACATTGCAGCGAGATAAGCATGGAGATTTACAAATTATTGCTTATCCAATCAGAATGGGAGTTAGTAAATCACCGATCACGAGTACACAGTCAGGCTCAAAGGTGTTTCAATTTGAACAATTTTTTGCAGAGTATTTTAACTACCCAAAATCAGAAATTGATGAATTGAAGGAGAAGGTTGAACGTTTTTTAATTACGTGCTTTAAATGTACGGAAAAAGCGTACGGAACCTTTGCTGAATTAGGAATTGATTTTGCCCTAGATGAAAATCTCGACCTTTGGTTAATTGAATGTAATGCAAAACCAGGACATGATGCAATGTATAATTCTTATGGAAGAGAAACGATTGAGAAGGCGTTTCTTAATCCGTTGGAATACTGTAAGTTGTTAAGTGAATTTTAAAATAGGAATAATGGAGCTGCCCCAAAAGAAAGTATACACAGTTAGGCACCAAATATAGACGTATAATAAATTTATACGTCTATATTTGGTAAATGGTGACAATTATGGGACAAGCCCATTATCAAAACAGAGACATTGTACTATTTTCTCTGGAAAGATCATTTACCACCTCCGACGAATCAATCATAATCATCACCGCTCCGCCATAAACTTTCGCGCGAATGAGGATTGGCTGGTTGTAACGGTTTTTAAATGTGAAATCAGAGCCGTACCAACTAACATTTGCGTCTCTTCCTGGCGGTACATACGGGACACGTCTACTATGAGAATGACGTTCTAATATTTCAAGGCCAGCTTTGTCAGCTGCATTAAATAAAGTGGAGGAAACTTGACAAATTCCGCCACCGAAGTCTCGGTATATTTTTCCTTTAATAAAAATAGGCGCAGGTAAATAGCCTTTTTCTAACGTACGTTTGCCGACAACTTCATTAAATGAAAACACCTCCCCAGGGAAAACGACGTGATTATTGATTGCTTCTACGGCTAGTGAAATGTTTTGTACGCGTGCTCTTTTTCTACGATTAAAATAGGTCGTATATTGTCCAATTCGTTTTACACGAATAGTAGCCAATAACTCACTATCCACCTTAGGATATACAGGTAATACTGGTACTTCAATTATCGCTGGACTGTTATCAAAAAAAGTTTTATAAATCTCCATCGTGAATTTTTCCTTATGTAGTTTATAGCCTAATTCCTCAGGAACAATCCCACCAAAATCATCAAGGGATGCATTTTTTGGTGCTTTATATACGAGCCTGTCTATTTTTTCAGCAAACTGACGTACCTTATCAACATCAATTTTTTCTTCACCAATAATTGACGTTAATTCTGCACGATTCACTTCAGCAATCGTTTCCCCTTCGTAAATGACGGAGATGGGATTAGAATTTGAAATTAATTGCACGAAAAAGATTAGTAAAAAGGCTAACTTCATGGTCAAAATTCCCCCCTAATATTTAGTATTAGTAACAGTTAGTTATTTATGTGAGTAAGTATTCATTAGTTCTAAAGTAGAAATTGCTTTTTATTGAAGGCTTAATTGGCACACATCAAGGTGGGGTAAGGTATCCCATTCCACCTTTTTCGTTACGAAGCACAATTTCCACCGACTCATCAAAAATTAAATGCGATGTTTTCTGAATAATAATAAAATACTTCTCTGTAATATTAAAAAATATTTGAAAAACATTCTCTGTTATGGTAAAACTATAACAGTAGTAGTTCTATTTACAAAATTCAATAAAAGATAATCACTGCTAGGGGTGCTTGAAAAGCTGAGAGAGACATTGGTCTTAACCCTTATAACCTGATCTAGATCATACTAGCGTAGGGAAGAAGTGTAAATTATAGTTTGCTAGGCGATTATTATATTGCCCAATGTCTATATTTTGCTTATGTAACCCACTTCTACCTATTTGGAAGTGGATTTTTTACGTTAAAAAGTAAATGAGAACAATTGTTTTTCGTCTCTTAGGGCCCAAGGACGTTTAACTAAACTTGTTTACTAAAGGTCAAGAAAAAGGTAAAACGAACGAGCGGTGACACGACAAGTGAAAAGAAAGGTCGGATTGTATGGAAAAATTGCAACATGTTTTACAAGAAGTTGAAACTCGTAAAGAGGAACTGACCGATTTAGTAAAAACATTGATTGAATTCGAAACTCCTGCACCACCAGCTCGAAACACGAAAGATGCCCAACAGTATGTAGCCCAGTTTTTAAAACGATTAGGGTTTTCAGTAGACATGTGGGATGTATATCCGAATGACCCGAATGTTGTTGGCGTTTTAAAAGGAACTACTTCCGAAAGTAATCAAAGTCTTATCATTAATGGTCACATCGATGTTGCCGAAGTGAATGAAGGAGAGGAATGGGAAACAGATCCTTTTACTCCGTTCATAAATGACGGACATATTGTAGGTCGTGGTGCTGCAGATATGAAAGCGGGAATGGCCGGTGCATTATTTGCGCTTCAACTTCTTCGTGAAAACGGAATTGAACTACCCGGAGATGTCATTTTCCAATCGGTGATCGGTGAAGAAGTGGGCGAGGCTGGAACGTTACAATGTTGTATGCGTGGTTATAAAGCAGACTTTGCTGTTGTCGTTGATACGAGTGATTTACATATTCAAGGGCAAGGCGGTGTTATTACAGGGTGGATTACCGTAAAAAGTAAGCAAACCCACCACGATGCCACAAGAAGAAACATGATTCATGCGGGCGGCCAATTGTTCGGTGCAAGTGCGATTGAAAAGATGATGAAGGTGATCAGCGGACTACAAGATTTAGAGCGCCATTGGGCCGTTACGAAAAGTTACCTGGGGTATTTATCAGGAACAAACACGATTAATCCAGCCGTCATAGAAGGCGGGAGACACGCTGCTTTTATCGCCGATGAATGTAAGCTTTGGATTACCGTTCACTATTATCCGAACGAGTCTTATGAACAAGTCGCAAAAGAAATTGAAGAACACATTTTAAATGTGGCCAAAGGCGATCCGTGGTTAAGGGAAAATCCTCCTACGTTTGAATGGGGAGGCACTTCGATGATTGAAGACCGTGGCGAAATCTTTCCGTCGCTTGAAGTAGATCCAAATCATCAAGCAGTACAAATGTTAGCAAGTACTCATGAAGGTATTTCAAATAATAATGCAGTGATTGACGTTTCGCCTACCGTTACAGATGGAGGCTGGTTAGCAGATGCTGGAATTCCAACGGTGATTTACGGACCTGGTGATTTAAACAATGCTCATGCTGTTAATGAAAAAGTGTCGATTGAGCAGATAGTTCAGTTTACAAAAGTGATGGCGAAGTTTATTTACGAGTGGAGTCATACAAGAAAAGCGTAATCGGCTTGATAAGTTCTAAACAACATAAACTTAAAGAGTCGTACTTCTTAATTGTAACGATCGTAGCGATTTTTTGAATCAAAGCTAAAAGCAATACACAATACACATAGGTTTGACTTTTGAAAGTTCTAAAAAAATTGGGAGTGAGTAAATCATGAATTTTAGCGAGCGTCTGCATAAAGAATTACAACCGATTTGGCGAAAAAACCATGCCCATCCGTTTGTCAAAGGGATTGGCGACGGAACGCTTGATAAAGAAAAGTTCCGTTTCTTTATGGTGCAAGATTACTTATATTTGATGGATTACGCGAAGTTATTTGCAATAGGAGTAGTTAAAGCAAAAGATGTAGAAACGATGGGGCGCTTTGCTCGTTTATTGGATGGGACGTTAAACGAGGAGATGGCGCTGCACCGTGAGTACGCGAAGAAGTTTGGTGTGTCTGAAGAAGAGTTTGAAAATGCTCAACCGTCTCCAACCACATTAGCGTACACTCATTACATGCTGCACGTTGGTCAAAACGGGACGCTCGCTGATCTAGTTGCCGCCATTCTTCCTTGTATGTGGAGCTACTGGGAGATTGGAAAAGAGTTAAATGAAATTCCTGGAGCAAGTGAACATGAATTTTACGGAGAATGGATCCAAATGTACAGTTCCGATGATTTTGGTCAGTTGGCCGAGTGGTGCATTGAACTCTTGGATGAATTAACGGTAGGCTTGCCAGAGAGTGACTTAAATCGGCTAGAGGAAATATTCCTTAATACAACACGGTTTGAATATATGTTTTGGGATATGTCTTATAATCAAGCGATGTGGCCGACGGATGAGTAAAGCTTCGTTAAAATTTCAAGATGTTTCTTTTAGCTACAATAGTAGTAAAGAACAAAAAAGGATCTTAGATACACTTAGCTTCGATGTTAGTGATGGAGAATTTGTGAGCATTATCGGTCCAAGTGGTTCTGGAAAAAGTACTATTTTCAAATTGATTACGGGACTTGAGCAAGCTTCAGAAGGGGATATTTTCATCAACGAAAACAGTTATTCTAATCGATTGGGCCGAGTTGGCTATATGCCACAGCAAGATTTATTAATGCCTTGGCGGACCATTATTGAAAATGCGGCACTTCCTTTAGAAATTCAAGGAATGAAAAAGCAAAACGCATATCAAAAAGTACTAGAACTACTTGATGAATTTGGCTTAAAAGGCGTTGAACATAAATATCCAAATGAATTGTCTGGTGGCATGAAGCAACGAATATCTTTTTTACGAACGGTCTTAAGTGGTTCTAACGTATTATTGTTAGATGAACCATTTAGCTCTCTTGATGCGATCACGAGACTATCGATGCAAGAGTGGTTACTTACGCAGTGGCAAAAATTGAAGTTGACGATTTTGTTTATTACTCACGATGTCGATGAGGCGTTGTTTTTATCAGATCGAATTTTTGTTTTTACCGAAAGCCCTGTTCAAAAATTTGTTGAAGTCAATGTTCCGCTCGATCGCCCACGTGAAATTCGTGATATTCATAGTCCAGCGGTGATCAAAGTGAAAGAACAACTAATTGAACAGCTTCGAATGGGGAATAAGCTATGAAAAGATGGAACAGTTATTTTGCACCTTTCTTATTAATATTGGTATTTTTTGTCGGTTGGCAATTTGTCGGCATGATGATTGCAATGCCGTTTATTTTACCAACACCGATCCAAGTGCTCGCAAAATTATGGGACTTAAAAGAAATTTTATTTTTAGTTCATCTACCAGCGACTTTACTTATTATTGTCACGGGCTTAGCATTGTCGATTATATTAGGTGTCGGCCTTGCTGTATGGATGAACATTAGTAAAGCCGCAGAAAAGGCATTTTATCCAATTCTTGTCTCTTCGCAGACGATACCAATTATCGCGCTGGCACCGATTTTTGTTTTGTGGTTTGGTTATTCGATTTGGAGTAAAGTAGCGGTAACCCTGATTATAACGTTTTTCCCAATTACGGTTAGTACGTTCGACGGGCTTCGTTCGAGTAGTAAAGAGTTAAAAGATTTACTTTTAACGATGGGTGCGAGTAAACGGGATATCTTTTTTAAATTAAACGTACCGACAGCACTCCCTTATTTTTATTCAGGATTGAAAGTAGCGGTAACGCTAAGTGTGATTGGGGCGGCGATTGGAGAATGGTTAGGGGCTCAAAGTGGGCTCGGTTATTTTAGCCGCCGGATGATGACGCAATTTGATGGAGCAGGAGTGTTTGCCCCGATTGTTTTGTTATCAGCAGTCGGAATTAGTTTATTTTTAGCAGTTGTATTACTTGAAAAAATAACATTAAAATGGAGGAAAACAGAATGAAAAAATTATTATTACTTTTCGTTAGTGCATTATTACTATCTGTAGTTGTAGCATGTGGTCAAGAGAACGCAGAACAGGAAACACCTCAAGAGGGTCAAGTGAGTGAAGAATCTACCCAAGCTGAAAAATCTGAAGAAGTAGAACTAGTTGAAGTGGATATTATGTTAGATTGGTATCCAAATGCCGTACATAGTTATTTGTACGCGGCAATCGAAAACGGTTATTTTGAAGAAGAGGGAATTCAACTCACTATTCAATTTCCAGCAAACCCTACAGATCCTATTAATTTAGCAGCAGCTGGTCGTATCACCTTAGGGATTACGTATCAACCTGATGTTGTTATGGCTCGAGCAAATCAAAATGTCCCGGTGAAATCTATCGGAGCGATTGTTCGTTCTCCGTTAAACCACATTGTTATTATGGAAGATAGTGAGATTCAATCGCCAAAAGACTTAGAAGGAAAGACGGTAGGCTATCCTGGAATTCCATTAAATGAATCATTGATCAAAACGATGGTAAATACAGATGGCGGTGATCCTGACAAAGTATCAATGGTCGACGTTGGCTTTGAATTAGGTTCATCAATTATTAGTGAGAGAGTAGATGCAGTCGTTGGTGCATACATTAATCACGAAGTACCTGTGTTAAGACATAAAGGCTATGAAACTCGCTATTTTAATCCAGTAGATTACGGGGTACCAAGTTTTTATGAGCTGGTGATCGTGACAAATGATGCTACATGGGAAGAACGACAAGAAGATATTCAAGCGTTTTGGCGTGCGGCAACGAAAGGGTATGAATTTATGAAGGAAAATCCTGAAGAGGCTTTAGCGATTTTACTTAGTAATCAAGACCAAGCAAACTTCCCACTTATTGAAGAAGTGGAACAACAAAGCTTACAGATCCTTTTACCGAAAATGGAATCTGATGCGGGCTTCGGCAGCCAAGCTAGAGATTCTTGGCAAGAAACGGTCGATTGGATGATGGAGTTTGAGTTAATTGATCAAGAACCTTCATTAGATGATATTTTTGTTAATATTGTTGAGTAAGAAGAGGTAGCACTGGAGTGTTAGGCGCTGTGGCTTGAGAGTGTAGAAGCTGCAGCGTCTATTTTTTTATATTAGAGAGAGCTTCTTTTGTGTTTTTCTATATTTAGGTAAAGTGTTATTAGAAAGAATGTGGTGATGCTCAGTATCACGTTGTGTCGTATTATTTGGGTGGTGCGCAGTAAACCTAAGGGAGCTGCACATACTGCGCACTCCCTCAGACTGTGGAGACACAAACCAATTGTATGAATAGAAATATTTTATATTAAATGAAAAACGTCACCTCAGTATGCTATTAGTTAAAAAAGGCTTAGAGAACTAGTTCTCCAAGCCTTTTTTCAGTGTGAATTTATTTTGATGAAAAATACATTGGGAAAAGAAAGGGTGAGATTTGCATCGTGAATTTTAAAGCCATTTACTGTTTTGCGCATTTCAAGTAAAATCCTATACAAGAATGAAGCTCGTTTACTTCGTCTCTTCCAACAGATCCTCATATGGTGCTAAATCAACCTTTTTCGCTTTAAGTAGGGCAACGGCACGTTGTTGCATTTTCCCTGGTGATGCAAGAATATAACCTTTGATCACGTCGTCGTTCGTAATCGCACTACCTTCTTCGGCAACTTCTATAATTTTCTTTTCAATTCCTTTACGTGCCATCGGGCGAGCAAAAATTGGAATTGGGCTTACTAATTCATCAAGCAATTCTTTTGCATCTGTATTCCATTCCATTTCATTCAGTCCTTTCTTTGGTGTAGCAATTTTCACCATTTATTTTACAAAAAATGTCGTGGACATACAAATTTAATGCCTAACGGACTAAAAAAAGTGCAAGGATA
>SKOL01000639.1 GCA_007120055.1 Anaerobacillus sp. | reverse complement strand
ACCATTACCACTATAGGTATAGTGTAAAACACTTAAAAGTAAATGTCAACTGTTAAACCCAAGTTGACATTCCGCCTTTGACATTTGTTACTTTTTCAAAACCTTTTTTCTTTAGCAGCTTACTTGCCTTGTTACTGCGCATTCCACTCTGGCAAATGACGACGATTTCTTGATCTTTTGCTAATTCTAACTGCTTTTGTGCTAAATTAGCGAGTGGAATGTTTTTGAATTGACGAATTCGGTTAGCGTTATACTCCATCGGTGTTCGTACGTCGATAAATTGTGTTTTTTTCTCTTTCAATAGCGGTTTTAGTTCGGATGTTGTAATTTGTTTTACTCCTTTGGCTGGTAAAAAACGTTGCGCTAAAAACCACACTAAAAATGCGACAATCGCGATATTAATAATAATCTCCATTTTGCACCTCTCCAGTAATTAATTTTCTTCGTGTCGTGTCTAGTAGTTCCTTTTTGCAAATGAACTACTAATCATTTTCTTCGTGCTTCGACTATTAATTGCTTATTTGAAAACCCACTACTAACTAATTTTTTCTTCATCTATTAACTGCTTCTTACAAATGAACAACTAACTAATTTTTACAAGTTGTGCTCTAATAGTTTACTAGCTTCAGATAAACAGCCGCCACTCCGGTCAACTGCATTTTTTAAATTGTAATTCATCGATTGTTTTTTCATCTTGAATAATGCAGTAGCCTAAAACTTGGTGGCCATGATTTTTCAAAAATCTTACACTTAAGTTTCTGACGATTAAATCTGGGGCAATGACGTATAACTTTTTACCGTTTAGTTCTTGATGGTATCTTTTTAAATAGGCATACGGTAGAGCCACTGCGCCTTCCATCGGGTGTTTAGCTGAGATATTATAGTCTCTTAAATCCACCAAAGCGGTTTCTTCGTCACATTGGAGCGATGTCGGATTGATACACTTTGCCTTTACGGGATAATAACTTTTATATAAGAGATAGCCCCCGAAAATAATCGTTAACCATAAAACATTCATCTAATCACCCTCCTTACTGTCGTTTTTATGAAGATCCAAGGATGGAGCTGCCAAACATTCTAGTCTCCAGTGACCGGAACCCACTCGAGTTCACCGGATTCTACATGAAATAATGCGGCCAATACTTCAACATTTAAACCGTGTCTTATATAAACGGGATGGTTTTTGACATTTTCTACTTGCTTGAGCAAGTTCTCCTTCGCTAACTCATCTAAAGTCAGCGTGCATTGTTCGTTTTTTTCAGGCAAGCCTGCTTTTATTTTGTTGAGCCAGCCGGCTAATTCGACATCACCGACTTCATTCCAGGCAGCTTTGACGCCACCGCAATCGGTATGACCTTCAATGATGATTTTTTCAACCTTTAAATGGACGAGGGCATAATATAAACTCGCCGTAAAACTTTCATCGTCAACGTTCACTTGGTTGGCGATGTTGCGGTGAATAAACATTTTTCCTAATGGCATTTGCATAATCACCGAGGGACATACGCGTGAATCACTACAAGCTACTACGAAAAATTCGGGCGTTTGTCCTTGTTTCAATTTTTCAAAGTAGTCAGGGTCATTACCCCTGATGCTTTTTATGAATTGTTCGTTCATTTTTCTTATTTCAAGTGAGTCCATCGTTCGTACTCCTTTTTATGGCATGTTCAATCGATAAAAAACTGATGCGTTCGTTCGTAAAGCTCGCTTTTTTCATTAAATCGCTGACAGGTCCTTTTACTCCCGCAAAAAGAAATTCAATTCCTGCTTCCTCGTACGTTATTATAAGCTCTTTGAGTGAGTGTAGAGCAACGGCATCGATTGAATTCACTCCGGAAAAATCTAAAATTACCGTTTTGGTCTCTTGCTTTTCCGCCATTCGTTCACTCAATTGATTTTCAAAAAACGTCATGTTCGCAAAAAATAGCGAAGCGTCAAATCGAAAAATCATGACTTCTGGATCAACTTTTGCCTCAGGGTAACGTTTAATGTTTTTGTACACGCCTTCGTCTTTTAAAACGCCAAGTTCGGCGACATGCGGATAAGCGCTTCTTCCGACAAAAATAATGAGTGAAAACGCAACCCCAACTAAAATTCCTATTTCAATCCCGAGGACGAGCGTTGCACCAAATGTGACAAGCCACGTCCAACCATCGACAGCGCGTACTTTAAACAAATACTTTGCTTCTTTAATATCAATGAGTCCGTAAACTGCGACCATAATAATCGAAGCTAGCACTGCATTCGGCAGGTAGTAAAATGCTCCTGTAAAAAATAACAATGTTAAGACGATTAAAATCGCTGTAATGATCGATGCAAGTGGTGTTCTCGCCCCTGATTGGTAGTTGACGGCGGAACGGGAAAACCCGCCGGTCACTGGATAAGCTGAAAAAAATGAACCTGCGACATTCGCTAATCCTAAACCGACTAATTCTTTGTTCGGTACAACTTTATATTTCTCTTTTGCGGCAATGGCCTTTGCCATCGCAATCGATTCCATAAAACCGATTAAAGATATGGTAATTGCGATTGGGAATAGTGCAATGATCGTTGATAGTTCAAAGCTTGGAAGTGATAGTGACGGTAAGCCACCTGGGACTTCACCAATAATTTTCACCCCCGCATTTTCCATTTGAAACGTATAAACGAGTAAAATACTTATGACAACGACGACGAGTGGTGCCGGTAGTTTCGGTGCTAGTTTTTTAGCGAAAACGAGAAAGGCGATCCCGCCAATACCGATGAAAAATGTGAGAAGGTTGATTTCTGCTGCTCTACTCACCGCTTCGAAAATGAGCTTGAAAACATCTTTATCTGCTTCTAGGTTGACGCCCAACAAATGTTTTAATTGACTTAATCCAATAATGATTGCTGCAGCTGATGTAAATGCACTGATTACTGCATGCGAGATAAAATTCGTTAAAAATCCTAACCGTAGGACCCCCATTAAAAATTGGAGGATCCCGACCATGAACATCAGTGTTAACACTAAACTTATATACTCCGGTGTCCCTGGTTGTGCCAGTGTCGATACACCCGCTAATACTAATAAAGAAATGACTGCAACCGGCCCTACCGCTAAATGCTTCGATGTTCCAAATAACGCATAAATTAGTAAGGGAATCGTTGATGCATAAAGTCCAATGACCGGAGGCAAACCAGCGAGCATCGCATAGGCCATTCCTTGAGGGATGAGCATAATTGCGACGACCAATCCTGCCGATAAGTCTCCACTTAAATCAGTTCGTTTATAGTTAGGAAGCCATTGGAGGGCAGGAATGTATTTTTTAAACATAGCGGCCTCCTTTCGGTATGTGTTTTGCTTGGGGGTGAGTTGTCGTTATGTTATACCCCCTTAGGTATAGTAACATACTAACATAGAAAGCTTTCCACTGTCAACATGTTGCTTATCGGTTCCTTATAGAAGCTGAGTTGAAATTTCACTATAGGAAATAAAGACTGATACCGCTCAAAGTATCAGTCTTGCCTGCTCAGTTAAATTAAGAAGGCAAAAAGAAGAATTTCAATGCGCCGGAAGTGTCTTTCAATGCACCAAAACTGTTGTTCATTGCACCAAAACTTCTGTTCATTGCACCAAAATCACACTTCTTTGCACCAAACGAATTCTTTGCTGCTAAATTCTTGTTCAATGCGCCGAAACTGTTGTTCATTGCACCAAAACTCTTGTTCATTGCACCAAACGAATTTTATTGCGGCAGCAAATTTCTATAAATGCTCTACTTCAACAGTAAGAACGTGGTCAATTTTTTTAATTAAATAGTACACTTCGGTTGTATACTGGTTTTCAGGGGCGGAGATTGTTAAGTGAATTCTTTGGTTTCCACCGTCAATGTCTTTTATTTTGATATTGCGAACTTTCATTTTGTTTTTTTCTATTTCATGTACGGTTTTACTTCTCCCCTCAATCGCTTTGATCAATTCTGTCATTCGATAGTTCGGTT
>SKOL01000134.1 GCA_007120055.1 Anaerobacillus sp. | reverse complement strand
TTCAAATTCAACAAGAAAGTCAACATCACTATTTTCATTTTCTTGATTTCGTGCCACCGAACCGAATAACCGAACACTCTTAATCCCATTTTCATTAGCAATACGAATAATTTCTTCACGTTGATTTAGGATATCTTCTCGAATTGACATTTGGAACACCTCGCTTTTGTTAATTTTATTTTATCACATACATATTTTATTTAATCTCAGAATTCACCTATGTAATATTTGCATCTTTTTCGATCTTATAAAATTCATAATAAATCTATTAATTTCTTGAACTTGCTTACAGCCGTTTCTGAAATAAGAAGGAAACATACCTTAAGAGCGAACTCGTTTCAGCAAGCTGAAACATCGAGAACTCAGATGGAGTCTCGACTCCACCTGATTAAAAGTTCCCACCTACGCTACGCGTTGAGGTGGGGGTCTATAACCCTTAAACCATTTAAGGATTAAACTTATTTTTAATTAATTACTTTAATGATTAAACATAAACCCCTAATTACTGAAATAATGTATCTAATATAAAATAAAATTCTATTTATAATTGCAATTACATCAATGGACTGTTTGTATACAATCTCAAATTAAAAGGTTAAGACATTAAACCAAGTCCAACAATAAAACAATAAAAAATACACTGTTTTAAATAGTAACCCCTCTCAATAACGTTTTAACATAAACCCAGAGCTCTTATTAAAGATTATGCTCCTTAACAAAATAACGAGTTGCCTTATCGACAACTCCTTTGAGGCTCTCAGTAATATTGAACTCCACTGTTTTTACTTCTATCCCCTGACCGTAAAGTTCCATATATTCTCTAGAGGATACCGTCCTTTCATATTGCATGCGAGCTGATTTAGGTTTAGGTATGAGAAATTAAAGGAATTACCGTTTATACTTTTTAAAAAAACTTATGTTTGATTAGGAACGTAAAGAGGATTGTTTGGTCCTTGAATTTACGTTATTAAGGCCACGTTAGGTTTCTAATAGGGGGATCAAAAATTCGTACCACTTATTTTTAGGGGGCACACGATGAGATTTTCAGGTGTAGGTTTAGTTATGATAACCGCTATATGCTGGGCCATTAGTGGGGGAATTGCCAATATTTTAATGAACAAGGGCTGGGATCCTATTGTGATTTCACTTTACCGAGGGGCTGTTGGATTTATATGTTTTTTCGCGTGGTTCCTCTTTCGCTTTAGACAAAATTGGATCTTCTCTACTCGTTTATACATATGGTCCCTCTTGGCGGGTGTTGGAGTTGCTGGAAATTTCACTTTTTATTTTGTAAGTATCCAAGCCTCAAGCATTGCTGTTGCCGCTACTTTAATGTACACCGCACCTCCGTTCGTTCTTTTAATCTCCTTTTTATTACGAATAGAACGTTCGACTTGGTTTAAATGGGGGTGCATTTCCGGTGTACTTATGGGGATTATCTTGCTTACAGATGCCTACAACACCGAATCGATTTCAGTGAGTTTTCTAGGGACGGCAGCGGGGCTTGCTTCTGGACTTTCCTACGCTTTATTTATATTCGGGTTTAAAAATGCCTCTTCTATCGGAAAGCCGCAGACCACCTTAACTATCGCTTTTTTTGCATTTTGTCTCATCCTTTTTCTTTTTACGGACAATGATAAAGCAGCTAGTGTGGTGACGTCAAGCGACATAGGATGGTTTCTTCTATTAGGAAGCGTGGGTGCTGGAATTTCATTTATATTTTATATGATTGGCATTCGATGGACTGCCCCGACAACTGCTTCGATGGTCGTTATGGTAGAGCCGGTGATAGCTTCATTATTTGGCGTTCTGCTTATCGGAGATCATTTGACCATCATTCAACTACTTGGAATGGTGCTCATCCTGGTTACGATCACCGTACTTAGTGTGAAGCAGTCGACTGAAAAAGGAAGGCAGTGTAGATTACACTGTTAGAGAGTTTATTATGGACCCATGATTCCCTCGCTTTAAACTGAGTCGCTATTTCTCTAGCGGGCACTCCCTCAACATAATAACTTTGAAATATTGTCTTTTCCACACCAGAAAGTTCATTTAATATGCTTTCCATATCAAACATGGATGGCTCTGAAGTGATTTGACCAGAAAACCTTTCATTAATTTGAATTTTACTTACAAGGTGCTTTTTTTCAGACTTCTTAATACGCCTATTTTCTGAAAAAGAGTAACAAAGAGAAGAAGATCGTCTACATTGACGATCTTCTTGTACTAGTTTTATTCAAAAAAAACGCTTCAAAAGTGAATGCTCTTGTTGCGTAGTATACATCTACTAAGTATTAAGAAATGAGGATGTACCCGTAAAGTGTCTTTTAACTAACACTTAAGATAATGAACACTATTTTAGTAACGTCTCCTTAACAAAATCCTCGACTTCCTGACATGTTTGCATATTTAAAATTTGATCAATCCAGTTATTGAGATCCGACTTTGATAACTTAAGAATTTGACTTCTTGCTGATAAAATTGACGAGGAACTCATGCTAAACTCATCCAACCCTAAACCTAGTAAAATTGGAATCGCCACTTCATCTCCTGCCATCTCTCCGCACATGCCCACCCACTTTTCTTCTTTATGGGCCGCCTCAATGACCGTTCTGACTAAGCGAAGAATAGCTGGGTTATAAGGCTGGTACAAATATGACACTTGTTCATTCATTCGATCCGCTGCCATTGTATATTGAATTAAATCATTTGTGCCAATACTAAAGAAATCAACTTCTTTCGCAAATAGATCGGCCATGACTGCGGTTGATGGGATTTCAACCATGATCCCAATCTCGATATCTTTTGCGACGGCAACTCCTTCATTATTTAGCTTTTCTTTTTCTTCTTCTAATACTGCTTTTGCTTGTCGGAACTCATCTAAGGTCGCAATCATCGGGAACATGATTTTTAAATTACCGTAGTTGCTCGCTCGTAATAATGCACGAAGTTGAGTTCGGAACATCTCTTCCATTTCTAAACAGAGGCGAATAGCACGAAAACCTAAGAAGGGATTCATTTCCTTGGGTAGTTCTAGGTATGGGAGCTCTTTATCTCCTCCGATGTCCAGAGTTCGAACAACGACAGGTTTTCCACCCATATCTACTAATACACTTTTATACGCTTCAAATTGTTCTTCTTCTGTAGGTAGCTGGTCACGTCCCATATAGAGGAACTCGGTACGATATAAACCAATACCTTCTCCGCCATTCTCTATAACAGCTTTTACATCTTCAGGTGTACCGATATTTGCGGCTAGTTCAACATGATGTCCATCAGAAGTAACGGTATCCTTTTCTTTTAGCTTCGCCCATTCGTATTTTTGTTGTTCATAGGCTTGTTTTTTATCTAGGTAAAGTTTCACCACATCTTCAGTAGGATTGACAAACACCTTACCATTAAGGCCGTCGACAATAATTAAGTCGTCTTGATTTATCTCAGTTGTAGCAATTTTTGTTCCTACAATCGCCGGTATCTCCATCGAACGAGCCATAATCGCTGAATGCGATGTTCGTCCGCCAATATCTGTAATAAATCCTTTAACAAACTTACGATTTAATTGTGCCGTATCAGAAGGAGTTAAATCCTCTGCAATCAAAATCGCTTCTTCAGAAATCGTACTTGGATTCGATACTTTAACTCCTAAAAGGTTGGCTAGAACACGTTGAGTAACATCACGGATATCTGCCGCTCGTTCTTTCATATACTCATTGTCCATATTTTCAAACATATCAATAAACATTTTAGCTACGTCATCTAAAGCAAACTCTGCATTCACTTGACTATCATTAATTTTATTTTTGATTGAAGTTATTAGTTCAGGGTCACGTAAAACTAGTAAATGAGCTGCGAAAATATCGGCTTTATCTTCTCCTAATTTTATTGCGGTATCATTTTTTATCTTTTCTAGTTCGTTTATTGATGTTTCAAGAGCTCTATCTAGCTTTTTTAATTCACTACTTACATCGTCTA
>SKOL01000348.1 GCA_007120055.1 Anaerobacillus sp. | reverse complement strand
TTATTTTTAATTTGGGAAGGACGCTATGATACAAAAAAACGATTGAATTTGCGTCATGATGATGAAGGGCGCTTCGGATTAAAAGGGAAAAATGCGATAAAGCGTCTTGCGATGTTAAAAATGGCTGATGCCACAGTTAGAGCATGGTTCCAAGCTTATGCAAATATTATCGGCTTACACGGGTATCACTTACCAGATATGGATGAAGTCGCAGAAGTGGCCAATCAACATTACAACAATCAGCTCCGAGGTGGAGAAGGCCATATGGAAGTCGGAAAACTCATTTTAAATGTTGTTAAAAAGAAGGTGAACATGACGATTTCCGTTAAGCCGTTCGGCTGTATGCCGTCTTCAGGGGTTTCTGACGGTGTGCAATCATTAATTACTGAAAAGTATCCGGAAGCCATTTTCCTTCCGATTGAAACGACAGGAGACGGTGCGATTAATGTTTACAGCCGAATTCAAATGATGCTCTTTAAAGCAAAACAAGCGGCACAAAAAGAATTCAACGAGGCTCTACAAGAGCAAGGATTAGATGAAAAGGCGGTAAAAGAATTCGCCTCATCTAAAACAACGAAACCACTTGCGACTAACCATCACGTCGTTGGTTGCACCGCAGCAAATACCGTTTACGGCATAAATCGCTTTTTCAAGAAGTATATGCCGAGACGAACGAAACTTGAAGGGGCGAAATAGAAGGTAGGAAATTGAGGTTTGGAACGAAGAGAAATTCAATTCGCGTTTGAATTTCTCTTCTCGTGTAAAAAAGAGAGAAGAGGAATCCATTTGGCATTTGGATTCCTCTTCTCAAGCAAATTTGATCGAAGAGAAATCATTTCTTCCAACCAACTCCCCTTCACCACTCAAAAAAGTACTTTAACGCCAATGTTACGGATGTATAGGAAATAATAGCAAATGCAAATGTCGGAAAGTGGGCATCACGTTCTTTCGGTAACTCATTTTTTAATACGTTCAAAATCATTGCTCCGGAAATAAAAGCGAAAATAAGAGATTGCATGACCGAAGATAGTTGAATCGAAGTACCGATCCCCCATCCTACGAAAATACCAGATGCTAGTATATATCTCCCAGTTTTTCGGTAACGCTCAGGGTCTTTTCTCCAAAGATCGTGAGCGACTGCGATAAAATGTAGTCCGATAGCCGCTCCGTAAAATACTGCTTGAACTCCTTTAATTTCCGAAGCCATAACAGTATAAGCGATGAGCATATTATAAAAAGCAAAAAATCCAACTTGAAGCCAAAAAAATGCATGATATTCGGCAAAGCCCTTCGCTTGTGCATAGCTTACCGAGTTTTCAATTCCGTAAAATAATAATAGTCCTAAAAGGCCAATAAAATATAACTCCGACTCCATCGTAAGGGTACTAGCATAATCTTTTAATTGGTGTTGCTCTCGGTGTAAAGAAGGTAATACATAAACAAAAACATAAGAAACTGCCAGCCCACCGGAAAAAGAAAGCCAACGTAATCGCTTTATGCGATCCGCGGGAATTATTTCGTTTGCTAATAAATGTATGGTTACAAAAAAGATCCCCATGACAAAAACGTCGATTGACACCGTTTCTCTCTCCTAACTTAATCTGTTTCTTATTAAATCCCCGATAATAAAAAATTAGAAACTATTATATTTTGGAAGTTTTACTACTAGATTACAAGGTTATAAGAAAAGTAATGTATGCAAAGCAACCAAAAATATTTTTTCATACAAGACGGGGGTGTGGGTTAATTGTTACCACCTGACATGTAAATAACGATTGTGCTCTCACAAGAAAGGAGATATCGATCATGAAAAAAGAAGGATTTAATTTTGTATTTTGGATTTCAACAGTAGTTATTACTGTTTTTCTTTTATTTGGTGCACTAGTTCCAGAAACGCTTTCGTATTATGCAGAAAAGGCATTTGGGTGGATGACTACTTATTTTAGTAGCTTTTATTTAATTGTTGCCGTATTTTTTATTGTTTTTTGTTTGTTTTTAGCGTTTAGTCGCTACGGAGAAATCAAGCTTGGTCAGGATAGTGATGAACCAGAGTATACGTATTACAATTGGATCGGCATGTTATTTTCGGCTGGTTTCGGGGTGGCGCTTGTTTTTTGGGGAGTTTCGGAGCCTGTAAAACATTATATCTCGCCACCGCCAGGTTACGAAGGGAAAACGGAAGAAGCCATCGGTGCGGCTATTCAATATTCAATGTTTCACTGGGGAATTCATCAGTGGGCGATTTTTGCTGTGATTGGGCTTTGTATTGCCTATTTTCAGTTTCGAAAACAAAAGCAGGGACTGATTAGTACAACGGTTGAACCGTTAATGAAAAATAAACTCAGTAATGTAAAAGGTTGGCGTTCGACGATTGATATATTAGCTGTGTTAGCAACCGCGACAGGTGTTGCGACTTCCTTAGGGTTAGGTGTTATGCAAGTGAATGGAGGTTTACATTACACATTTGGAATTCCTGATCATATCGGAACACAACTAGTTATCATTGCGGTTCTTATGTGTACATACCTATTCTCTTCCATTACAGGTTTAAATAAAGGAATTCGAATTTTAAGTTTAGTAAATTTAACAATTGCTTTTTTCTTAATGGCATTTACATTGTTAGTTGGTCCAACACTTCATATTTTTAATACGTTCGTTTCTGGTCTTGGTGGTTACGTGGAAAATTTCACAAAAATGAGTTTTAACATTAACCCTCATCAAGAACAAGAATGGTTAAATGATTGGACAGTTTTCTATTGGGCTTGGGCAATGGCTTGGTCTCCTTTCGTTGGTACGTTTATTGCCCGTGTATCAAAAGGAAGAACGATTCGTGAATTCGTCACTGGGGTTATGTTTGTCCCACCTTTAGTGGCGATTGCTTGGATGGCCGTGTTTGGTGGCGGCGCCTTATTTTTTGAAACCGTCAAGGGGTATGAAATTGTAAGTGCGGTTCAAGACGATGTTACAAATGGGTTATTTGTGACATTAAATCAGTTTCCTTTTGGAATGCTTCTTTCAATTGTAGCGATTAGTTTAATTTTTACGTTCTTAATTACTTCGGCTGACTCGGCAACGTTTGTGCTTGGGATGATGACTTCTAAAGATCAACTTAATCCTGGTTTAGGAACGAAAATAATTTGGGGGATATTTATGTCAGCGATAGCCGCGATTTTACTATTGGCTAGTGGTTTGACAGGCTTACAGACTGCCTCCCTTGTCACAGCTTTACCATTTTCAATCATTATGATCTTAATGTGTTTTTCGTTGTTTAAAGAATTGAAGGGAGAAGAGAGTAGTTAGTTGTATATTTCATACTTCTCACTGCATTACAAAGGCTCGCCATTAGGCGAGTCTTGTAAATTTTCTAAGTTTATAAGAATTTTTAATAATAAAGAAAACCGTGAGACATCCAAAGCAAGAAACAAGTTATTATAATTATATTGTAATAATATTTATTTATTTTTGATAATAAATAAATATTCCTCTATTCTGTATACTTTGTAAAGGGTGTTTAATGAAATCCTTTTCAATTATAATAAATTTGTCGAAAAAAGTAATGACAGAAAATTTTGAAGGGATGGTAAATTTGAACAATAACAAAAATAGGGGTTTTGTTGGGAATTCATTAGACACGATTGAACGTGTCGGTAATAAGTTACCTCATCCAGTTACATTGTTTGCTTTATTTGCAGGTTTTGTCGTTGTGTTTTCTTGGTTATTTTCTACTCTAGGGGTAAGTGTAGAACATCCAACTCAAGAAGGGGAAATTTTAGAAGTAAAAAATCTACTAAGTGCTGATGGAATTAAATATATGTTTACGAGTATGGTAGGAAACTTTACAGGGTTTGCTCCATTAGGAACTGTACTTGTAACAATGCTCGGTATCGGGATTGCTGAGAGATCTGGGTTAATTAGTGCAGCACTACGCGCATTAGTAATGTCTGTGCCTAATCAGTTAATTACTGCTGCATTAGTATTTGGTGGAATTATGTCGAGTATGGCTGCAGATGCAGGTTATGTTGTACTAACGCCACTTGGTGCTGTTCTTTTTGCAGGATTAGGAAGACATCCGTTAGCAGGTTTAGCAGCAGCCTTTGCTGGGGTATCAGCAGGTTTTAGTGCCAATCTGTTATTAACTTCATTAGATCCATTATTAGGTTCATTAACACAACAAGCCGCTGCAACGTATGATCCTGTTTATGCAGAAACGATCAACTTTGCGATGAACTACTATTTTATGATTGTATCGGTATTTGTCTTAACGATTATCGGGACACTTGTGACGGAAAAAATTGTTGAACCACGTCTTGGAACGTATAAAGGCGGTATTACTGAAAAGGTTGAAGGAATTACTGCAGTTGAAAAGAGAGGGTTACTAGGAGCGTTAGTTGCTTTTATCTTTACAATTGCAGCTTTAGCATTATTAATTGTTCCAGAGTGGGGACCATTACGTGGTGAAGATGGAGCGATTATTAATTCACCGTTCTTCTCTTCATTAGTACCTGTTATTTTAATTATGTTCTTCGTTCCAGGTTTTGTTTACGGTAAAATGACAAAATCGATCGAAAATGATAAAGATGTTGCAGATCAGTTATCAGATACGATGGCAACGATGGGGTCTTATATTGTTTTAGCTTTCGCAGCTGGTCAATTCGTGGCCTACTTTAATGAAACAAACCTTGGCATGATTATGGCCGTTAAAGGTGCAGAGTTCTTAGAAACAACAGGTTTTACAGGAATACCATTAATTTTAACGTTTATCGTTGTTGCTGGTACGATTAATTTATTTATCGGAAGTGCTTCAGCAAAATGGGCAATTATGGCTCCGGTGTTCGTACCGATGATGATGGAACTAGGGTATTCACCAGAACTTACACAGTTAGCTTATCGTCTCGCTGATTCAACAACCAACGTTATTTCACCGTTAATGCCATACTTTGCAATTGTCATAGCATTTGCACAAAAGTATGACAAGAAGATTGGAATTGGTACGTTAATTTCAACGATGATTCCTTATTCGATCGCCTTTTCAATTGTATGGGTGATCATGCTAATCGCTTGGATGATGTTTGGAATTGATTTAGGTCCAGGATCACCAATTCATTATATGAAATAATAAATTTGACTATCTATAAAATGACGGATCACTTACGGTAGACAAGAGAATAAGAGATAAATGGAGATGTTCCAAAATAAGTGTCAGACACTTATAGGACATCTCCATTTTTTTTTACATTAAAAATTAATATCTAGAACGCTTTTGCGAATAATAAAGTTAGCAGCAAAATATACAGAATAATTTTGAGGGGATGGTATTTTTGACTGAGAACAAAAAGAAAGGCTTTATTGCCCGTTCATTAGATACGATTGAACGCGTTGGTAATAAGTTGCCTCATCCGGTTACTTTATTCGCGCTATTTGCAGTTTTAGTCATTATTTTCTCATGGTTCTTCTCTACTTTAGGAGTAACAGTAGAGCACCCAACGCAAGAGGGCGAAATTTTAGTTGTAACAAATTTATTAAGCGCTGAAGGAATTAATTATATTTTTACAAGTATGGTTGGAAACTTCACAGGATTTGCTCCGTTAGGAACAGTCCTTGTCACTATGCTTGGTATTGGGATTGCTGAACGTTCAGGGCTAATTAGTGGAGCACTTCGAGCGTTAGTGATGTCAGTGCCTAATCAGTTAATCACAGCTTCACTAGTCTTTGGCGGAATTATGTCAAGTATGGCTGCCGATGCTGGTTATGTTGTATTAACTCCGTTGGGAGCGGTCTTATTTGCAGGTTTAGGTAGACATCCATTAGCTGGTTTAGCGGCAGCGTTTGCTGGGGTATCAGCCGGTTTCAGTGCTAACCTTTTATTAACTTCATTAGATCCTTTACTAGGGTCATTAACTCAACATGCAGCTGAAATGTATGATCCAGTTTACGCCGATACGATCAACTATGCAATGAACTATTATTTTATGATTGTCTCAGTGTTTATTTTAACGATTGTCGGGACATTTGTGACTGACAAAATTGTTGAGCCTCGCCTCGGTAAATACGAAGGTGGTATTACTGAAAAAGTTGAAGGTTTGTCAAGCTTAGAAAAGAAAGGTTTAAAAGGCGCTTTAGTAGCGTTTATTATCACTATTGCAGCGTTAGCGTTACTCATTGTGCCTACGTGGGGACCTTTAAGGGGGCCTGAAGGAGAAATTATTAATTCTCCATTTTTTGCATCTTTAGTTCCAGTCATTTTAATCATGTTCTTCGTACCAGGTTTTGTTTACGGAAGAATAACAAAATCGATTAAAGGTGACAAAGATGTCGCTGAACAATTATCAGATACGATGGCAACGATGGGCGCCTACATCGTGTTAGCCTTTGCTGCCGGACAATTTGTTGCTTATTTTAACGAAACAAATCTAGGTATGATTTTGGCCGTTTCAGGTGCGGAGTTTTTAGAGACAACAGGGTTTACAGGAATTCCGCTAATTTTAACGTTCATATTAGTGGCTGGTTTCATTAACTTATTTATCGGAAGTGCTTCGGCAAAATGGGCGATTATGGCACCGGTTTTCGTTCCGATGATGATGGGGTTAGGATACTCCCCTGAGCTTACTCAGTTGGCGTACCGTATCGCTGATTCAACAACAAATGTTATTTCGCCACTAATGCCATATTTTGCAATCGTTATTGCCTTTGCACAAAAATATGATAAGAAAATTGGTATCGGTACACTCATTTCTACGATGCTTCCGTACTCGATTGCCTTTTCAATTGTATGGGTGATTATGCTAATTGTTTGGTTGACTCTTGGAATTGATTTAGGTCCAGGATCGCCGATTCTTTATACGAGATAGTAATTAGCGGAGCTGTCCCTAAAGTGTCTGACACTTTTTGGGACAGCTCCTTCTTTTGTGAAACCATCTAAAAAAATTACTTTTAAAATTATGCGGTGCAAGAAAACGTGGGGAAATCGCAAGAAAAGGAGTGCGTATCGCAAGAAAAGAGGGAGGATCGCAAATAAAACTTGATAAACTTCAGAAAGAAGCTTGTTAAATTGAGTGCTGCAAAAAAACGTGGAAAAATCGCAAGAAAAGGAGTGTGTAACGCAAGAAAAAGAGGGGGCATCGCAAAATAAAGTTGATAAACTTCAGAAAGAAGCTGTGGAAATTGTGCGGTGCAAGAAAACGCGGAAAAATCGCAAGAAAAGGAGTGTGTAACGCAAGAAAAAGAAGGGTCATCGCAAAATAAAGTTGATAAACTTCAGAAAAAAGCTAGAAAAATTCCGAGATGCAAGAAAACGTGGGAAAATCGCAAGAAAAAGTGTATGTATCGCAAGAAGAAATGGATTATCGCAAATAAAACAAGAAAAACTTCAAAAAAGCGTTTCGTTTGCTAAATCTCTCTTTTCTATTTAATGAAGATTTGCTGACTGCAATTTCACAGCAACCTTAATACAACAAAATTTAAACAAGCCCAATCCCTCATGAAATCCTTATTTTAATCATAAATTGAGATAAGGACATCTGAGGAGGGATTCGAAAATGGATAAGGATATGGATCGTCAGTTAGTGAGAGCCATTGATGAGATTACAGAAATCGCCGACGGTTTTGGACTAGATTTTTACCCGATGCGATATGAAATTTGCCCAGCAGATATTATTTATACTTTTGGGGCATATGGCATGCCGACTCGTTTTTCACATTGGTCATTTGGAAAACAATTTCATAAAATGAAACTTCACTACGACCTTGGGCTAAGTAAAATATACGAACTCGTCATTAATTCAAACCCATGTTACGCCTTTTTACTCGATACGAATTCTTTAATTCAAAATAAACTCATTATTGCCCACGTCTTAGCTCACTGCGATTTCTTTAAAAATAACGTAAGGTTCTCAAATACACGTAGAGATATGGTTGAAAGCATGACGGCAACCGCTGAGCGTATTGCCCATTACGAAATGGTTCACGGAAAAGAAGAAGTCGAGCGTTTTCTAGACGCAATCCTATCAATCCAAGAGCATATTGACCCAAGTCTTGTAAGACCGAAGTTGGCATGGACTTTAGATGATTTAGAGGAAGAAGAGGAACAGAAAAAACAAACAGAATACGATGATTTATGGAACCTAGGCAAAAAAGAAGAACCAAAGCTGAGAAAAAAGAAAAAGCACTTTCCTCCACAACCAGAGAAAGATATTCTTTTATTTATTGAGGAATACAGCCGTGAGCTAGAGCCTTGGCAACGTGATGTTTTAACAATGATGCGCGAAGAAATGCTTTATTTCTGGCCACAACTAGAAACGAAGATCATGAACGAAGGCTGGGCTTCGTATTGGCATCAGCGAATCCTGCGTGAGATGGATCTTACATCCGACGAGTCAATCGAGTTCGCAAAACTGAACGCTGGTGTTGTGCAACCGTCGAAAACGCAGATCAATCCTTATTACCTTGGTCTAAAGGTTTTCGAGGACATTGAAGAGCGTTATAACGACCCGACCGAAGAAATGAAGAAACGTGGTGTAAAACCCAACACTGGGCGTGAGAAAATGTTTGAAGTGCGGGAAATTGAATCAGATATTTCCTTCATTCGCAATTATTTAACAAAAGATCTCGTGTTACGCGAAGATATGTACCTCTTCCAAAAACAAGGTCGTGACTATAAAATTGTTGATAAAGAGTGGCAGGAAGTTCGTGACCAGTTAGTGAGTATGCGAGTCAATGGTGGCTTCCCATATATTTGTGTCACTGATGGTGATTACTTGAAAAATGGAGAGCTTTATTTAAAACATTATTATGAAGGGATTGAGCTCGACGTTAAATATTTAGAAAAAGTACTTCCGTATATTCATCAGCTATGGGGTAGACCAGTGCATATGGAAACGCAAATTTCCGATAAAAAAATCGTGTTTGTGTATGATGGGAAGAAGATTCATCGAAGGTATTTGTAAGTAGTATTAGGGCTGTCTCGGAGGAGGCAGTCTTTTTTTCGACCGACGTTACTTTAAAAAGTGAAGGTACTGCTTTTTCGAGGAAACAACAATGGAACTAAAATTTTTTAGTGCTAGCGGCAACAGCGATAGTCTACGGCTTCAATTGAAACTGTTTCCGCAGGAGCAGAAGAACTAAGTGCAATAGCTAATGAATTAAAATTATCCATTGATAAATTTAAAATATAATCTTATTAAATAAGTTGAGAGATTAGTTATAATTAGGAGTTAAAACTGGTCGACCTAAAAGGTATTAGGTACCTTTTAAGTCGATCTTTTTTAATGAGTTAATACATTAAAAAAACAGGAAAAAATACGAGTAATGTTGTTTATCCATCTATATTTATTGCCCTAACGGTGTCAAACACTTTGTTTTGGGATAGTCTTGTTTTGCTTTTTTACACAAAAACATGTGGTGAATTACATATTTTCTGTTCTTTATTCTACACAAAATAACCTAATGTTGATTTTTGTCACACGAAACCGTTACAAATATGTAATTTTTGTGACATGTCTTTGTAATTATAGATTAATTATGTAAAACGATGGTAGAATGTGAGTGTGAACCAACATCCTACATAGAAACGGGGGTAAGTTTAATTTAATTCTTTGTTTCTAGAAAATTAATCAAGGAGGGAATATTAAATGAAGAAATTATGGTCAATTGCTTTAGTTTTAATCTTAGCATTCTTCTTAGCAGCATGTAGTAGTGATGATACTACAACTGAAGCGCCGGAAGAAAACAATAATGAGGCTTCAGAAACTAATGAAACTGATGAAACTTCAGAAACAAACGATGCACCAGCAACTACTGGTTCTGGGTTGACAAACTTAGCGATCACAGAAAAAATTAGTGCTGAATGGGCACTTACAGGGCATGCAGACACAGGAAATGCTTTAGCTAGAGCAGGTATGAGAGATAACTGTGCAGCTTGTCACTCTGGAAATGGATTTTTACAGCAGAATACAGATGATCCTTATACACCTGGGGCTGATGAAGAAGCCGGGGAAGACGTAGCATTACCTAGAACAATGGACTGTGCCACTTGTCACACAGGTTTAGGGCAAGAAATTTTGGAAACAGGAGTTACAGAAGTACCGTTTGTGGAAGGTTCTTATGATGCCGGTAAAGGTACAGCACTTTGTATTTCTTGTCATAACGGAAGACAAGACACAAGTGACTTATATCAACAATGGTATACTGGTGAAGGCCAACCTACTGGATATCCACACTATGATTCAGGAGCATTGTTTTCAGGTAAAGGTGGTATGGAATATCCTGATGTAAACTATGCAAATACTGCAGCACACCAAAATGGTGGATGTGTGAGCTGTCATATGCCAGAAACAGAGGATGGCTATGTTTCACATAACTTTAGTATGGATCCTGCTGACATCGACACAGCTTGCGGCACATGTCACCAAGGTGCTACTGACTTTGCAGTAGGTGGAAATCTACAAGCTGAACTTGATGAATTACTTGAGGAGTTACATGAATTAGCTGTAGCAGCAGTAGATGGTGCTGAAGCTGTCGGTACATCTAGGCTATTGTTCCCGTTTGTTGATGCAAATGGAGAGCGTGTTGACTTAGACAATGTAAGTGTAGAAGCTTTTGTAGGTGCTTATAACTACTATCTCATTTATTCTGATAGAAGTGGTGGGGCACACAACCCGGCTTATGCTAAATCGTTGTTACAAGAATCAATTAATGCTCTTAAGTAATTTATACTAGAGTTAGAGATTAATATATTAGAAAAAGGCTGTCTTACAAAGGCAGCCTTTTTCATTTTTTTATGTGTTTTATAATCAATCAATTTCATAATTCATTATTCACGCCACTAAGATCAATATATAGTTGCGTCAAAACTATTTGCAAACTATATATTGCGTGATGTGGCTCATTTTTGGTGATTATGAAATTCACTCAATAGGTAAATGATAAATATGGTAAAATTAGAGGACAAGTTTTTATGTGGTTTGTTGGTTAGTGGTTAGGACTCTCGCTCGACTTTTCCATATTAGATGGTGACGGATTCGGTCAGTCATGAAAGTTTTGTGTGAAAATGTCCGGCCAAACTCTTGAGTGAGCCTCTAAAATTCGATAGAAGATGCTCCTACGGTTACTCGTCGCAAAGCCGCACGATGACTTGACGAAGAAGACTCACATGATGTGATTGAGGTCAGTAGCTTTACAGCGAAGCGAAAGAGTTTGGACGGCATTTACATTCTAGATTGTGACGATGCTCGTCATGCGGGTTTTGTATGTAAAAAGAAATACGAGGTGGTTTACGAGATGAAATATAATATCATTAACTATATTTGTAACGGATTGTTCATTTTTTTCTTTTTAGCAGTTTACTATCATTCAAAAGAAATTATTAATAGTGGGTTTTTAAATTTCACACCAGTAAAAATGTTAGTTTTAGCGTTATTATTTTACGTACCTGCAGTCATTCTTTATTTTAAGCGTGGAGGGAATCCATTTTTCTTTTCTAGAATTACGTGTGTATTAATGATAATACCATCATTAATTCTTTATTTAAGTTTTAGTCAATATCACAACAATTTCGGTCAAAACCCGTTTGAAAATCTCAGCCCTTTTCTAATAATTTCAATGCTTCCATTCCTTTTTACAATTTTTCTTAACGTATTAAATGGAATTTTTACTTTAGTTTACAGAAGGAGAAAAAAAGGGGAGAACCTCATATAGTAAGGTAGGTTATATGGGCTGTATTCGAATTCTAAAAAACGGTTGTTTTAGTACAAAAATTTATTTAACAACAAAAGAAAACGCACTTACCATTGAAAGAAAAATTTCAATGACATCGTTACACTTGTATAAGATACGACACCAACCGCAAATGTAAAAAAGTGTGCTTCATCATCAGGTGGAAGTTCATATTTTAAGACATTTAAAATCATTGCTCCTGAGATAAAGGCAAAAATAATTGATTCGGTTAACGGTGATAAGTTAACTGTGATACCGAGCAACCAGCCAGCGAGTATGCCGATCGCCAGTACATACCGACCGATTTGGTTATAAATATCAGCGTATTCTCTCCATAAATCGTGAGCTACTGCGATAAAATGAAGTCCGACAGCAAGTCCATAAAAGACGGCTTGAATACCTAAAACTTCATGGGAAATGACGGTATAAGCAACCAACATGTTGTATACACCAAAAAACAAGATTTGAAGCCAAAATAAAGACCTCGCTTTTCTTGACTCGGAATTTAATTGCGCTTTACGGACGACTTTCTGGATACCGTAAAAAATTAATACCCCTAATAAACCAATGAAATATAACTCTGACTCCATCGTAAAATAATCACCGTATTTTTTGATCGCAATTTGTTCTTTATGTAAAGAAGGTAGCACATAGACGAAGACGTAAGATACAGCAAGTCCCCCAGAAAAGGAAAACCATTTTAGGCGATTAACTCGCTTGGCTGGAATAAGTTCATTGGCAAGCAAATGGATGAATATAAAAGCAACCCCCATAATAAAAGCATCAAGTGACATAGTAATAATCCCCTTATGAATGTTAAGTCTAGTTTTAGAATGTCCAACTTAATCTCAATGATGTTAAATTTTCCAATGACTTTCGTAAAAGTTTTTCGCGGAATGAAAGTAAAACGAAGTTCATGATAAAATCATGAGTAGTGGTGATGTTAAAATAAAGTTGGATATAAGGTTTGTGCAAAAACCTAACCCTTTAATAATTTGAAGGAGCTGAAATGATGAAAAATGAAGCATTGTTAATTGTCGATATGAGTAATGATTTTGTTGCTGATCAAGGTGGATTAACGGTAGGAAAGCCAGCCCAAGAAGTAGTGCCATATATTGTTCAGTTAGCTAATCAGTTTTTAGAAAATAACAAGGTCGTTGTCGTGACGATGGACGAACATGAAAAAGACGATCCTCATTTTGACTTATGGCCAGTACATAATGTAGAAGGAACTGAAGGACAAAAGCTATATGGAGAACTAAATGAATTTTACGTGCAAAATAACTCTCGAGAAAATTTATATTACGTCCCAAAAACAAATTACAATGCTTTTTTCAAAACGGATTTAGCTAACGTATTACGCTCTAATCAAGTTGAAAAAGTACATGTAGTTGGCGTTTGCACCGACATTTGCGACTTCTTAACAGTTGCTGGCGCTGATGCTGAAGGTTTCAAAACAGCAATCCATAAACGAGGAGTTGCAACTTTCACTGAATTAAATGAAATTTTTATTAATCATATGAAGCTTTGTTTTCATACGGAAATTATTGAATAGAATAAGTAACAAGGTGCTCTCTTAAAATTGGTTAGTTGGAAATTAAAGACCTGATTTTTACATGTGAGATGAAGAAGTTGCATCGTCACGATGATTTTGTATGAAAAAAGGCGGATGATTTCGTGAACGGGCCTCTGAGATTCGAAAGAAGGTCACAGCGAAGAGAAGGAAATCATTCGCCTTTTTCCCTATTATATAGTGACGTTGCATCGTCATGATGATTTTGAATGTATAAAGACACTAAAAAAGGTGATTGAAATTAAACAGTTGTTAAAATCAAAAACGGTATGGATTAGTATTTTTTTAATTTTATTAGGTATTTCGATGCCTGCATGGCTAGGTCTCGATGTCGTCGGTTTAACGGATCTCATCGATGAATTAAGAGAAGGTCATTCAGGAAATACCCTGATGTTATCAGCTTTTGCTTTAGTTTTGTTAAATACTATTAGAGCGATACCGCATTGGATAGGTGCGTTTCTATTAGGGGACGAGCTTGGTAATCACTTTAATAAGCCTTGGTTAAAAATAGTAATTCCAGTAGTAACGATTCCTAGTGTATATTTTATTATAAATTTATTTAGTCCATTTACTTACCATTTTGGTGGTCCAGCAATTAGCTTATTGATCTTTATTTTGTTGTTACAGACGTTTGG
>SKOL01000670.1 GCA_007120055.1 Anaerobacillus sp. | reverse complement strand
ATTAATTTTAGGTTTAACGGTAAGAGAGAATATTTCAATGGCTAATTTAAAAAGTATCTTAAGTCTAGGCATTATTTCGAAGATTAAAGAAAAAGGAATTTCTAATAAATATATTAAAGAGTTAAGTATTAAAACACCACATTTAAATCAAATTGTTAAACATTTAAGTGGAGGTAATCAACAGAAAGTAGTTCTCGGTAAATGGCTAAACGTTGATCCGGAAATTCTTATTTTTGATGAACCTACAAGGGGAATTGATGTTAATGCGAAAGCTGAAATTTATAAACTAATTGTAAAGATGGCTGAAAAGGGAAAGTCAATTATTTTAATTTCTTCAGAACTCCCTGAAATAATAGGGTTAAGTGATAGAGTTCTTGTTATGCATGAAGGAAACATCACAGGGGAGTTAAGTAGAGCAGACGCGAAGCAAGAAAAAATCATGTATTATGCTACGGGAGGTAAATAAAATTGGGCATTCCAGAAATTTCATCAAGTAAAGCCCCCTTAAAAACAAGATTATTAGGGGAATTTAAAAATAAGCTAGGAATATTGTTTGTCTTAATTCTACTCATTATTATTATGAGTATTTTATCAGAAAGTTTCTTAACAATGTTCAACCTGATGAATGTTGCAAGACAGATTACGATTGTTGCTATTCTCGGCATTGGTATGACCTTCGTTATTTTATCGGGTGGAATTGACTTAAGTGTAGGATCAATTGTTGCACTTGTAGGCAGTGTCACCGCAGGATTATTATTATCTGGTTATCATTTAGGTATTGCGATCACGTTTGGTTTATTTGTTGGTTTAGCAATTGGGATTATTAATGGTGTTGTAACTACTTACGGAAAAATACCTTCCTTTATTGTAACACTTGGAATGATGACAGTCGCAAGGGGATTTGCTCTTGTTTATACAGACGGGTACCCAATTAGTGGTTTGCCATCATCCTTTAGTTTTATTGGAAGAGGATTTATAGGGCCTATACCTTTTCCAGTCATTATTATGATCGTTTGTTTTACTATTGGTTATGTAGTTTTAAAATATACGAGATTTGGCAGAAACGTCTATGCGTTAGGTGGAAATGAGGAAGCTGCACGTCTATCTGGAATTAAAACTAAGTTTACAAATGTGTCAGTATTTGCAATCAGTGGTTTAACAGCAGCAATTGCTGGGATTATTTTAGCTTCTCGTTTAAGCTCGGGTCAGCCTTCGGCAGCGGTGGCGATGGAACTGGATGCAATTGCAGCGGTTGTTATAGGTGGTACTAGTTTTTCTGGAGGAAAAGGAAGTATTGTCGGGACGCTAATTGGGGCTGCGATAATGGGGGTAATTAGTAACGGGTTAAATTTGTTAGGGGTTTCATCGTACTGGCAAATGATTGCTATTGGTTTCATTATTGTTTTAGCTGTTTGGATTGATCAGTTTAAACAAAAAAATTAATTTAATAATCTAGGAGGTAGTTATTGATGAAAATATTAGTTAGTGGTGAATCGTGGGTAAAACATATTATACACATAAAGGGTTTCGATACGTTTACAAACTCGGAGTATGAAGAGGGGATTGGTTGGTTTCGAGAAGCAATGAAACAAGCAAATGTTGAAATGGATTTCATCCCAAATCATGATGCACCAGAAAAGTTTCCGAAAACGTTAGAAGAATTAAAACAATATGATGTCGTATTATTAAGTGATATTGGAAGTAATACACTACTATTATCTCAGGATACTTTTTCAAAATCAAAGCTAGCCGTAAATCGCTTGGAATTGATTAAAGAATATGTAAGTCAGGGCGGAGGCTTTGCCATGGTAGGTGGTTATATGTCGTTCCAAGGTATAGATGGAAAAGCAAAGTTTAAAGATACTGCTATTGAAGAAATTTTACCAGTATCACTCTATCCTTATGATGATCGATATGAGGCTCCTGAAGGTTTGTTTATTAATATTACTGATCCAGAACATAGTATCTTAAAAGGAATAGAAGGAGAATGGCCGCACTTTCTTGGCTATAATAAACTTGACGCCAAGCCAGATGCAACGGTAGTTGCTGAACACAATGGGAACGCCTTTATTGCAACAACTACATACGGAGAGGGAAGAACGTTAGCGTTTGCTAGTGACTTTGCACCTCACTGGGGGCCTAAAGAATTCGTTGAGTGGGAATATTACAATCAATTTTGGAAGAATGCAATTCAGTGGTTAGCTGGTAATAACGAATGAATAAAAGTAAGCCAGGTAAACTTTTAGTAGTAGGGAGTTATAACAGGGATTTAGTTTCTATTACAAAGAAATTACCAAAACCGGGAGAAACAGTTTTAGGAAAACGTTTTTTCACAACACACGGAGGTAAGGGAGCAAACCAAGCAGTAGCAGCCGCAAAATTAGGTTTGGATACAACCTTATTAACGAAAATTGGAACAGATTCATTTGGGAATGAAGCTCTAAGCTATTTTAAAGAGTGCGGAATTAATACAGATTTCGTGTTAATTGATAAAAAAGTAGATACAGGTACAGCGCAGATTATTGTTGATGAATCAGCTGAAAATACTATTGTTGTTTCACCTGGCGCTAATTTCAGTCTGTCCCCTGAAGATATTATACAAAATGAAGAAATATTTTCTGACGTTGATGCCGTTTTAATTCAGTTTGAAATCCCAATCGATACGGTTAAGGAAGTAATAAAAGCAGCAAAAAAATATAATAAGATAGTAATAGTAAATCCTGCCCCTGCAATACCGTTAGAAGAAGAATGGTTAAAAAAAATTGATTATTTAACACCGAATAAAAGCGAACTTGCTACTTTAACCAATACAGACGAATTAAAGACATTAGAGGAAATTACTATGTCTACAAGGGAATTGCTTAAAAAAGGTGTTAAAAATATCATTGTGACTCTAGGTGGAGAAGGGGGGTTATACCTAAATAATAATAATGTATATCATTTACCAGCATTTAGCGTAAAATCTGTAGATACCTCAGGAGCTGGAGATTGTTTTAATGGAGCATTTGCCCATCATTTGTTAAACAATAATTCGATTTTAAAATCATTAAAATATGCTAGTGCTGCAGCTTCATTATCAGTAATGAAGCATGGAACATCTAATTCGTATCCTAATATCGAAAAATTAGAATCGTTTATGGCTGATAATGATATCGAAATCAGCCACTTATGTAAGTGAATGGTGATAGATGTTTAACAATTTCCCTTATTGTTGGAGGCCTATTGTATATTTGTTTAACATCTTTAGGGGTAAAAGGAAATGTGTTTAGATTATAAACTTTTACACCCTTGGTAATTCTAATTATTTACTTGGGTACATCCCGGCTAACTCTACCAATACAACCGCCACAGTACACTAATGAACGCCTACAAAAACATCAAAGACGAACGCTTCCGTCACTACATCCTTAAAGAAAAAGGCGATGTGTATCGCGCCTTGAAGAGCTTCTTTAAGAAGTAAGAGGAGACGTTGGTTTAAGAATTAGAATAACCGGGCGTTTTTGCCCGTAAGCTAGAAGTATAAAAAAAGCGTACCTTTCTGGTACGCATCACGAATAGCCGTATATCACGATTTTTTTATCGAATATACGGCTTACTTATTTTTTCATACATGCTAATTGGATCATTTTGGACCAGGGCATGTACTGATTTAAAATTACAGGGTTTTGATGGATGTCGATATTCGGTAGATCTGTCAAAAGTTTCTTTATGTATTCGTAGAAATCGACACCGTTACTTTTGGCGGTTTCAGCGATGCTTAAACAGATGGCGTTTGCTTTGGCTCCAGCTTCACTAACTGAAAAGAGCCAGTTCTTCCTCTTATGTGCTTAAGCACATAAACGCAAGATTTCGTCATTATATTTTGAAAGAAAAAAGTGATGTTTATCGAGCTTTGAAGAGCTTTTTCAAGAAGGAAGAGGAGACGTTGGTTTAATAAAAGGGAAAATCCTTACTACCAGTTTTGTGATATGCTCCCCTAT
>SKOL01000599.1 GCA_007120055.1 Anaerobacillus sp. | reverse complement strand
ATCTTTTTAATCGCACGTACATGGGATGCAGTAAATGATCCCATTATGGCATCTTTTATGGATACGCGAAACTCAAAACGGGGCAAGTTTAGACCATATTTACTTTATATGCCATTCTTTATTACAGCAATAACAATTGTTTTGTTTTTACCTTTAGATTTAGATCCAACTGCAAAGATCATTTTTGCGGGTGTCACATACATTCTTTGGGGAATGATTTATACGGTGTCTGATGTACCGTTCTGGTCAATGTCAGCGGTGATGAGTCAAGATTCACAGGAACGTACAAAGCTTGTAACTTATGCAAATTTAGGGGTCTTCGTCGGCATTGGGATTCCTACACTTTTATTCGCGCCACTAGCAGGATTTTTAGGACAAGGTAATCTAGAAAAAGGCTATTTATATGCTGCAATCGTGTTAATGCTTATTGGTTTACCATTTATGTTAAATGGTTATAAGAACACTAAAGAACGCGTAAAACCGCCCAAAACAAAGGTGAAATTAAGTGACGCCGTTCAAGCAGTTAAATCAAACAAACCAATGTTTGCAGTGCTTGCAACTTTCTTTTGTAACATTTTCATTATGGTTACACTTGCGCTTAACATTTATTTCTTCACATATAATCTTGGAAACGCTGCCTTAATAACAATTTTTGGAGCAATTAGTTTATTAAGCTGTGTTGGTTTTTTCTTTATTCCAACGCTTGCAAAAAGGTTTAAAAAGAAACATATTTTAATGACAGTTGTTGCTATTGATGTAATCGCTCGCATTTTGTGGTTTTCTGTTGGTTATTCAAGTACAGTTGTTACATTTATTTTTATCACAATTACGATGCTTTTATATACAGCAACAGGGCCGCTAATTTCATCTATGCTTGTTGAAACAATTGAATATTCGGAGTTGAAAACAGGAAAGCGTAATGAAGCAGTTACATTCTCAGGACAAACATTTACAGGGAAGCTTTCTATTGCAATTGCAGGAGGTTTAACAGGTTTAATTCTTACGGTTATTGGCTATGTTCCAAATCAGCAGCAATCACCAGAAACATTACAAGCGTTGTTTTTTGTAATCTGTTTACTTCCTGCACTAGGTTCATTAATTCGCTTTGTGATTATGTACTTCTATACATTTACAGAAGATCGCTATGCGGAAGTAATTGAGGAACTACAAAAACGTCGTCTCAATGAACAACATCATGAGAAAACGGAAGTTGCGGGATAAAGGTGTTATTATTGTTAGCGATTGCAATCATGAACGAATCGCTATGAACGGTATCGGTAAGGGAACAATAATGATTGTTTTCGTCTAAAACAAGTTACATGACCAATTAATTAGGTTATGTAACTTGTTTATAATTTAATGAATTTCATAATTATTATTTAACTGTTGTGGCTAGTTTATTGGTATGATGAATTTCACTTAAATAAGAGAGATATTAAAATTAGGAAAGACTTCTTTCATCTTACCATTTTTTGTTTTATAATTATTACAAGTAAATTTAGAATAAAAGATGGTGATGTATAAAGATGAAAACACTAGAATTGACACTTGAAGATGCACTTGAAGTTTGTAAAGCAATCTCAAATAAACATCGTATAGAAATATTGCGACATTTAAGTGAAAAGCCTCACAATGTAAATGAGCTTTCTGAAAAATTGAATATACCGTTTTCCACGACAGCGGTAAATGTAAAAAAGCTGGAGGATGTGAACTTAATTTCAACTGAGCTTGTTCCAGGAAGAGGTACGCAAAAGGTAAACACCCTTAACTATGACCGCATTGTAATTAACTTATTTACTGATGAAACACCGACAGATGATAACATGGTTGTATTTGATATGCCAATTGGTGAATATGTTGACTGCCAAGTTGAACCGAGCTGTGGTTTAGTTAGTGAATATGATTATATCGGAATTCAAGATGATCCACGCTCCTTTTACGAGCCGGATAGAAAGCAGGCACAACTGCTCTTTTTTAGGGCGGGCTTTGTTGAATATCGTTTTCCAAATCGAATTCCGTACGGTTCAAAAGCCAGAGAACTTGAATTCAGCGCTGAAATTTGTTCAGAAGCTCCTTTTCATAAAATGGACTGGCCTTCTGACATTACAGTTTGGATTAATGGAAAGGAAGTAGGAACCTGGACTTCTCCAAGTGATTTTGGCGGTGAAAGAGGTTTTTTAACACCAAAGTGGTGGTTAAAAAATTATACACAGTATGGTGTATTAAAGAAATGGAAGATCAACGATTCAGGGTGTTATATCGATGGTCAACATATAAACAGTAGTATCAATATTAACGATTTGAATATTCAAGAAAAACCATTTATATCATTCCGGATTGGAGTGAAGGATGGTGCAGTCAATGCAGGTGGTTTAAACTTATTTGGTTCGAAATTCGGTAATTACGAACAGAATATTATTATGAACCTGCGTTTTGAAAATTCTAGTAGTTAAAAAATAGATAATCAAAGTCTTTTGTGAGACTGAGAGTGTATGGGTGCTGAAACTTAGCACCCATTTATTTTTGTCTAGTTTCTACGCTGTTCCTTCGTTCACTTAGAAAGTTCAGGAAAGTTCATTGGGTGCTTAGCTCGAATGGCACATTTTCCAAGTGAGAAATTACGGTAGTATTTGCTTGTATAAAATTTTTTATTTTTTATAACAATAATACTTGAAATAAAACTTTAAAACGTGTAATAATAAGAATATAATTTTTTGAAAGGTAAAGTGAATTTCAAAATTACTAAGAGCTAGAGCGATTAGGTAACACCAACGAAAAAAATTTCAAATTTATTACTAATAAACTTGAAATAAAACAACAAAAGATATTATAATAAAAACAGTTTTAAAAATTAATAATTAAAGGGGGATTATTATTATGAAGAAGAAGTTTAGTTGGTTTATGGTGTTATTATTGTTAGCGGTTGCAATTATGTCGGGTTGCGGTTCAAATTCAACTCAGTCAAAAAATGTAAGCGATTTAAATGGTGTTGTGAATTTAAAATATTGGGTGCCATTTAGTGGTGGTGACGGTGAATTTATGGAAAATCTAGTCAATGAATTTAACAGTACACATGAAGGAATTCAAGTTGAAATGTTAAACGTTGAGTGGGATAACTACTATACGAAGCTTCGTACAGCCTTAATCTCTAAATCAGGTCCAGATGTAGCAATTGCACACGCTTCATATCTAGCAGAGTTAGTACCGACAGGAATGGTAGAGCCAGTAGATACAATAGCGGGTGAAGCCGGTATTGATTGGACTACCTATACTGAAAATCAAGTAAGTGCTATCACAATAGATGACAAACGCTATGCGATACCACTTGATACACATGCGCTTATTATGTATTACAACAAGGATTATTTAGGTGAAGTGGGACTTTTGGATGAAAACGAAAACCTTGTCATAGACCTAGGTGTGGAAGGATTTCTTTCAATGCTTGAAACGTTGAATGATAAATTACCAGAAGGTGTTTTCCCATTTGCTTCAAACACCGACAACGTGTATCCATTTTGGATTTGGTATTCTTTAAACAGTCAAAACGGTGGAAAATATATTGAAGATGAAAAAGCAGCATTTAACAATGAAGTTGGGAAAGAAGCACTTCAAGTATTAGTTGATATGATAGAAAACGGTGTGTGGCCGAAAAACGTTACTAATGGCTATGATCTATTTAAATCAGGGAGATCAGCAGTGAACTTCGCTGGTGTGTGGGCAACAGGAAACTATGAAAAAGATCAAGAGTTGAACTTTGGTGCAGTGCCTATCCCAACATTATTCGGTGAGCAAGCTGTTTGGGGAGATTCTCATACATTAATTCTTCCAGTTCAGGATAATAGAGAAAAACAAATAGCAGCAGCTGAATTTTCTGATTGGTTAGCTGAAAATGGGGCTAAATGGGCAGTCGCTGGACATGTTCCATCAAAGCAGTCTGTCTTAGATTCAGAAGAATTCCAAAACTTGAATTATCGCTCTAATT
>SKOL01000643.1 GCA_007120055.1 Anaerobacillus sp. | reverse complement strand
GTCGGTGATTCGTTATGTAACGTTCTTGCTAAAGCCGGATATGACGTCGCTCGCGAATATTACATTAATGATGCTGGAAATCAAATTAATAACCTTGCCCTTTCATTAGAAGCAAGATATTTTCAAGCGTTAGGACTACCAAGTGAAATGCCAGAAGACGGCTACCACGGCGAAGATATTATCGGATTTGGAAAAGAGTTAGCTGCTGAGTTTGGCGATCGTTTCGTCAACGACGCTGAAAAAGAGCGACTCGAATTTTTCCGTGAATACGGCTTGAAAAAAGAACTTGAAAAATTACGAAATGATTTAAGCGAGTTTCGTGTTGAATTTGACCATTGGTTTTCAGAAACATCGCTTTATACGAACGGTAAAGTAGAAGATACGTTGCAGTTACTGCACGAAAAAGGTGAAACGTACGAAGAAGAAGGGGCGACTTGGTTTAAAACGACAGCTTACGGTGACGATAAAGATCGCGTGCTGATTAAAAACGACGGCTCGTACACGTATTTAACGCCAGATATTGCCTACCACCGTGACAAATTAGAGCGTGGCTTTGAAAAACTCATTAACATTTGGGGTGCTGATCATCACGGTTATATTCCAAGAATGTCAGCAGCCATTCAAGCGCTTGGTTACGCAAAAGAACAGCTTGACGTACAAATTATTCAAATGGTTTCGCTCTATCAAGGCGGCGAAAAAGTAAAAATGAGTAAACGAACAGGAAATGCAGTTACTTTAAAAGAGTTAATGGAAGAAGTCGGAATTGATGCGACGCGTTACTTCTTTGCGATGCGCAGTGCCGACACACAGTTAGATTTTGATATGGACTTAGCCGTATCTAAATCGAATGAAAATCCAGTCTTTTACGTACAGTATGCGCATGCTCGTGTTTGCAGCATTTTACGTCAAGGTGAAGAACTAGGAATGGAGATTAGTAACGATGCTGACTTCTCTCTTATTCAATCGGAAAAAGAATTTGACCTATTGAAAAAATTAGGCGAATTCCCTGAAGCTGTTTCAGAAGCAGCGCAAAAATTAACACCACACCGCATTACGAACTACGTCTTTGAATTAGCTGCGGCACTGCACAGCTTCTATAACGCAGAAAAGGTTCTTGATCGTGATGATCTCGAAAAAAGTAAGGCACGCTTAGCTTTAATGAAAGCCGTACAACAAACGATTAAAAATGCCTTAACATTAATTGGAGTTTCAGCTCCAGAAAAAATGTAACATCGACGATAGAAAAAGAAAATTCATCGTCTCATAGTTTTATGAATTTTACCATTCAATATTATCGCCATTAATTAACATTATGGCTCAATTTTGAAATTCACTCTATTAAAACAAAATGAGGTTGTCCCATTTAAAGTTTCAGCTAATGTGGCAGCCTCGTTTTTATTTATTTTGAGGCTTTATTAGTTTACTTGCCCGAAACGATAGTTGAACCTTACCGTAAAAATAAGAAAAGGTAGATGTCTGACCTCTGACATGTTACACTTTATAAGTAAACGAAAAACAAAACTATTGGCTGTTACTTGAGTGAATTTCATAATTACCACAACTGAGCCACATCACGCAATATATAGTTTGCGAATGGCTTTGACGCAACTATATATTGGTCTTAGTGGCGGGAATAATGAATTATGAAATTCATTGACTTAAGAAGGAAATCATATTTTTTAAAAAGGAAGTGGAATTACATGCAAGAAATATTTATGGCATTAATTGCAGGTTTAGTCGTAGGTTTTATTTTTGCTTTTTTAAGATTACCTATACCAGCACCTCCTGTGGTGTCAGGGATCATGGGGATTGTCGGCATCTTTTTAGGTTATAAAATTTTTGAAATGGTGTTGCCGCTTATAACGAAAGGTTAATTATAGTTGAAAAAAATTAATTTGGATAACTTATGCAAAACCACAAACATAAAGCATAAAATTTTCTGTTAAGTAAACGATAGCATTATAGAAAATCTATGTTTGGTGGTGCATAACATGCCATTTGCAAATCATCAAGATACATCAGCTATCTATTACGAAACATACGGTGAAGGAACACCGATTTTATTCATTCATCCACCAGCGATGGGACACGTGACGTTTAAACGACAACGCCCGTTAGCCGACAAGTTTCAAATCATTACGATCGATTTACGTGGTAATGGGCGAAGTGAAAACAAAACTAATAAAATTACGATGTCATTGATCGTTGAAGATCTTTTAGCTGTCGTAGATGCCGTTGGCGTAAGTAAAGTTGTTGTTTGTGGCTACTCTAACGGTGGTTCGATTGCCCAAGAGTTTGCGTTAACGTATCCAGACCGTGTTGTAGGAGTCATCCTTTGTGGCGGCTTTTCTGAGGTAAATAGTTTTTTATTGCAAAATGAATTTCGTTTAGGGATTTACGCTGCTCAGTTTAAACTTATGAAACTGATGGGTTTTGCACTAGCTTCCGCTCATTCAAGGTCAAAGCTATTTCGGATGGAGTTAGATGACTATGTCAAAAAAACAGACCCAGAAGTGTTGCGGCATATGTATAATGAAGGATTACACTACAAATCGACAAATCGACTACACGAGTTAACCGTTCCACTGTTGCTCGTATACGGTGGTAAAGATCATTACGTTCATCATTATCAAAAGATCTTTCTTGAAAAAGTACAAACCGACGTCGACATCGTCTACATAGCCAATGCCAAACACCAAATCCCAACGAAGCATAGTAACGAGCTTAATAAGATTATTACTAACTTCATTAAGAAAAAAATAGAAGTTCATGTGAGTAATTTATAAGTGAAATTTGTAATTTGTGGGAAACGCTTCGGAGTTTAGTTTTGAATTTTGAATGTTGAGTTGTGAAAGTACTGCTTCGGTGCCCTTTGAATAATTAAAAATTCATAATTTATAATTAGGATGTAGGTAACGCATCCAGGCGTCACAGTAAACTATTTCACACTCTGAGATTAAATTACAAAACAAACCTCGAGGCCCTACCCACACCCAATTTTAAATTTTACATTGTAAATTGTAAATTACAGAAGAACCCCGAAGCGCTACCAACAACAACTCAAAACTCTTCATCCAAAACTCAAAACTCAAAACTCCGAAGCTTAACCCGCAACCAATTGTGAATTTTAAATTTTAAATTGTAAATTAATTGCGCAACAACCTCAACCCATTTAAAATCACTAAAATCGTACTTCCTTCGTGGCCGATGACCCCGAGTGGTAACGATACTTGTTGTAGGAAATTACCGATAATTAATAAAACAATTACTGAGACAGAAAAAATTATATTTTGCTTAATAATTTTATTCATCTTTTTTGACAGTTCAATGGCTTTAGCGATTTTTGCAAGATCATTTTTGACGAGGACGATATCGGCTGTTTCAATGGCAACGTCGGTTCCTGCGCCCATCGCAATTCCGACATTGGCTGTCGCTAAAGCCGGGGCATCATTAATTCCATCACCAACCATCGCCACAGAACCGTATTTCTTTTTCAAGCCTTTAACTTCCTCTACTTTCGTTTCCGGTAAACAGTTCGCTATATAGTCATCAATCTTCGTCTCTTTAGCAATTGCATGAGCGGTTTTTTCATGGTCGCCAGTCATCATAATCGAATAAATCCCAGCTTCTTGGAAACGGCGGATCGCTTCAATAGCAACTTCACGTACCGTATCTTTTAAAGCGATAAGGCCAATAATTCCATCTTCATTTGCGACATAAACGAGTGTTTTTCCAGCACCGGAAAGTTCATCGGCTTCTTTTTTAAAAAATTGGTCTGCTTTTTCATCACCGATAAAGCTTCGCTTACCGATCTTATATTTTTCACCTTCAAACGTTGCCTTAATTCCCCAACCTGTAATATCTTCGATGTTATCAGGCTCGACTAACTGTGGTGAGCCTTGTTTTTTCGCATATTGAACAATGGCCTCAGCAAGTGGATGTGTTGAGTAGCTTTCAATCGAAGCCACTTTAAAAAGGAAGTCTTGCTTAGAAACCC
>SKOL01000151.1 GCA_007120055.1 Anaerobacillus sp. | reverse complement strand
TGGATATATCGGAGATCGCATGAACTTGTGTCTAAGGAACCTTTAGACCTGTTTTGTGCGATCTTTTTATTTTTTTAGAAAGGGTGATCGACATGTATGATGTCACCGTTATTGGTGCTGGGATTGTTGGAACCTCTATTGTTCGCAAGTTGGCAAAATATAAATTAAAAACGATTTTAATAGACAAGGAAAATGATGTTTCTAATGGGACAACAAAGGCAAATAGTGGGATCGTTCATGCCGGGTACGACTGTAAGCCTGGCACACTGAAAGCAGAAATGAATGTACGTGGAAATGAAATGTACGAACAGATTTGTCTAGATTTAGATGTTCCTTTTAAAAAAATCGGTTCGCTTTTAGTCGCTTTTAATCAAAATGATCTAAAAATACTTGAGACATTGAAAAAACAAGGAGAAGTAAACGGAGTCCAAGGTTTACAAATCATTTCAAAGGAAGAGGTTTTCAATCGAGAACCTAACGTTTCACGAGAAGTCATTGCGGCGTTATACGCTCCAACTGCTGGGATTGTCGGTTCCTATGAATTAGCGATCGCTTTAGCGGAAAATGCCGCTGATAATGGAGTGGAAATTCTTTTAAATAGCCCTGTGACAACCATAGTAAAAAAAGAAGATCGATTTGTTGTTACGGCGGGGGAGCGTCAGATTGAAAGCAAATTTCTCATTAATTGTGCCGGTGTTTACGCTGACGAAATTAATAACTTAATTAACCAACCTTATTTTAAAATTGTACCGTATGTTGGCGAATATAACTTATTTGATAAAACGACAGGGGATTTTTTTAATACAATTGTCTTTCAGCCACCTTCTCAAAAAGGGAAAGGAGTAGTCGCACTACCAACGGTCGAAGGTAATTTCTTAATTGGTCCAACGATTGAAGGACCTAAAGAACGTAGTGATGTGAGAACTTCTAAAAATGGATTAGCAGAAGTTTTGGAAAAAGGTAAGAAGATCGTTCCAAACTTTCCTTTCCAAACTGTGATTGCTTCGTTTGCAGGGTTACGTGCGAAAGTAGCAAAAAATGATTTCATCATTGAAGAGCCACCTGATTGCCCTAGATTTATAAATGTTGCAGGGATTGACTCACCAGGTTTAACAGCAGCACCAGCAATTGCTGAAAAAGTGATTGAGATTGTGAAGAAAAGGATGGGGCTATTAGAAAAAAACTCAATGTTTATTAAGACTCGTCGACCAGTCGTACGATTTGAACGCCTTTCTAATCAAGCTAAAGCGACGCAAATTGAAAAAGACGTGAACTATGGTCGCGTGATTTGTCGATGTGAAACGATTACTGAAGGAGAAATCGTCGATATCATTCACCGCAATGCGGGCGCTACAACTGTTGATGGTGTAAAAAGGCGAATACGAGCAGGGTGTGGGCGGTGTCAAGGTGGCTTTTGTGCGCCACGTGTCATTGAAATACTTGCGCGTGAATTGAATGTTGATCCTCTTTCTATTGTAAAAGATGGTCAAAACTCCTATTTTTTAAAAGGTGAAACAAAGAGGGGGACAGAGTAATGAACTATGATCTTGTCATTATTGGTGGTGGTCCGGCTGGGTTAGCAGCAGCAATAGAAGCGCATCAATCTGGAGTATGTTCAATCTTAATTTTAGAAAGAGATAAAGAATTGGGGGGAATTCTCCAGCAATGTATTCATAATGGTTTTGGCTTACACCAATTTAAAGAAGAGTTAACGGGTCCAGAATATGCAGAACGCTTTATTAACAAAGTAAATGAATTATCAATTCAATATAAAATCGATACGATGGTATTAGATGTAACAGAGGATAAATTGATTAGTGCGTTGAATCCGTCTGATGGCTTTTTCCAAGTTCAAGCAAAGGCGATTGTTTTAGCCATGGGCTGCTTAGAACGCACGAGAGGCGCGATTAATATACCTGGTACGCGTCCAGCAGGAATTTACACAGCAGGTACGGCTCAACGGTTTGTAAATATGGAAGGCTATATGGTCGGTAAAAATGTCGTCATTGTCGGCTCTGGAGATATTGGGCTGATCATGGCAAGAAGAATGACGCTTGAAGGAGCAAAAGTTCATGCTGTTGTTGAATTAATGCCTTATTCAGGTGGGCTTGCAAGAAATATTGTTCAGTGCCTTCATGATTTTACTATTCCTTTATTATTAAGTCATACAGTCATTGAAGTACGTGGCCAAGATCGGGTTGAGGAAGTGGTCATCGCAAAAGTCGATCAACAAAAAAGGCCAATTGAAGGTACAGAACATATCATTAAATGTGATACATTGCTTTTATCAGTAGGCTTAATACCCGAAAATGAACTTTCAAGAAAAGCAGGAGTCGAGATTGATCGATTAACAGGTGGAGCTGTTGTCAATGAATCGATGGAAACATCCGTTTCTGGAATATTTGCTTGTGGAAATGTCGTTCATGTTCATGATTTAGTCGATTGGGTAACAGAAGAAAGTAAAAAAGCAGGAAAACATGCAGCAATGTATGTAAAAAATAGACTTGTAAAAAGTAAACCCCAGATACAAACAAAAGCAGGAAAAGGAATTCGCTATATAGTCCCTCATAAAATACAAATTGAAAATATAGATCGTCATTTAACGCTAATGTTTCGTGCTAACAACGTTTATGAAAATGTTCGTATTTTAATAAAAAACAACGGAAAGCAATTAAAATCACTAAAAAAGCGATGTCTTGTTCCGGCGGAGATGGAATTGATTGAGTTAAGAGAAAGAGAGATTCAAATGCTTCAAGAGGGAACCGTTACTGTGGAATTAGAGGGGGCTGTCAAATGAGTAAAACAACCCTAACTTGCATTACTTGTCCGATCGGTTGCGAATTGCAAATTGAAAAAATAAAAACTGATGGTGGAACCGAAACGTTTATCGTTCAAGGGAATAAGTGTAAACGAGGGGAAAAGTACGCCATAGAAGAAATGACTTATCCTACTAGAATGGTAACAACGACAGTAAAGATAGATGGAGCCCACTTACGCCGTATCCCCGTAAAAACATCTAAGCCGATACCGAAAGATAAAATTTACGAGTGTATGAGGGCATTGGATGATGTGACACTCAAGGCGCCAATTGAATGTGGTGAAAAAGTAATTGAAAATTGGCTTAGTCTAGGTATTGATGTTGTAACTACTAGGAGTATGGGGAGAGCAACAAGGATCACGTAGAAGCGAAGGGAAGCAAGGGGGACGGATCTCTTACTTCTTTCGTTTTGCTAAACTAAGAAGCAGGGGAAGGTCGAATTCAACTGGGACAATGAACCTGTCCCCCTGTCCTTGAAATACTTGTAAGAGTTTAAATGTTCTAATATAATAAAAATTAAGAAAATTCTATTAATGAGCGAACGATCGCTCATTTAACATTTTAGAGGGGGTTAATGAAATGAAAGCAATTGTTTTAAGAGAACTAGGAGGGCCTAATCAATTACAATATGAAGATGTGGAGGTTCCGACTCCGAAAGAAAATGAAGTTTTAGTACGACTTAAATATGCAGCATTAAACCGAAGAGATCTGTGGATTACTTATGGAATGTACCCAGGGATGCAACTTCCGTCTATTTTAGGGTCAGACGGCGCAGGGGAAGTAGTTGCTGTCGGAAATCAAGTATGTGATATTAAGGTAGGTAGTGCGGTGGTTATTAATCCTGCATTAAATTGGGGAGAAAATAGAAACTACAATGGACGGGAACATCACATATTAGGAATGCCAACGAACGGTACATATGCGGAATATGTGGTAGCACCAGCTGAGAATGTATTTACAAAACCAGAATATCTTTCTTGGGAAGAAGCGGCCGCATTGCCTTTAGCAGCTTTAACGGCTTTTCGCTCCCTGATGTTCAGGGGTAATCTCAAGAAAGGAGAAAACGTTCTTATTCCCGGAATTGGCAGTGGTGTCGCTTTATTAGCATTACAAATCGCTGTGGCTCACGGTGCGAATGTCTTTGTTACCTCTAGTAGTGATGAGAAACTTGAAAAAGCAAAACAACTA
>SKOL01000016.1 GCA_007120055.1 Anaerobacillus sp. | reverse complement strand
TCGTCCTGAGCCAGGATCAAACTCTCCATAAAAGTGTTTGATATAGCTCAAAAATAAAAATTCATTGACGAGATAATATTTATCTCTTTAATTCGCTTGGCTGTGTGTTCAGTTTTCAAAGAACAATCTCGTTATCCTTTTTTAACAGGATAACAGTTGTTGTTTTCGACAACAAGAATTTAATTATACCGCAATCACTCTCTTGTGTCAATAACTTTTTTGTTTGCCGCTTTTTGATTAACTACTGTAAATCAGCGACTTAAATAATATAACATTTATAAACTATCGAGTCAACAGTAATAAATAAAAAATTATCAACTTTCATTAACTCGCCTGTCAACAAAATTAACTATAACAATTTCCCCAACACAAATCAACAATTATTGACTAGCAAAAATATGTCATTTTTTCACCTCTTAACCGCCAGCATCTATTATAAGAAATGCGGATTTTCCTTTCACTTCACCGTGACCTTCTTCAAATCTCAGACGGCGTTCGCCCCCCACCTTTTACACACGAAAAAATTCAACTAATTAAACACGAAAAAGACAGATCACATAAAATGATCTGCCCTTTTACACTATCTATATACATCTTCAAAAACATAAATATATTCTAATCAAAATGAAATTCTAAAAAATCAATTCAATCCGTACTTTCCAGCTAGTTAACATTCTTTTTTTACAAGAAGATAAAGTAAGCTAAGAAGACGAAGAACAATCCGTACATGATCGGATGTACTTCTTTACCGCGACCTTTCGCTAACATTGTCACCGGGTAAAGAATAAAGCCCATCGCAATACCGTGTGCAATACTAAACGTTAAAGGCATTGTAAGTATAGTTATGAAAGCAGGAACCGCTATTTCGAATTTCTTCCAATCTATCTTTGACAAAGCAGAAGCAATAAGAACACCCACAATAATAAGCGCTGGCGCTGTAACCGCTGGAGTTTCTGTAAAAATTACTAATAGCGGCGAGAAGAATAACGCTATTAAAAACAGAAATGCCGTAGATACCGATGTAAATCCAGTTCGACCACCTGCTGCAACTCCAGATGAAGACTCAACATAAGCTGTCGTAGTTGATGTCCCTAAAAGAGCACCAATTGATGTCGCAGAAGAGTCAGCTAACAACGCTTTATCTGCACGTGGCAACTTGTTATCTTTAACATAACCAGCTTGGTTAGCAACTGCATACAACGTTCCAGCAGTATCAAAGAAATCAACGAACAAGAATGTCAATACAACTACTAGTAAACTCACAGTAAAAACTTCTGAAAAGTCAATTGAAAATGCCGCCATAAAAGTTGGCTCTAAACTTGGAATAGCCCCAACAATACCATCAGGTCTCGGCGCAACTCCGGTGAGTACCCCAACAATTGCCGTGATAACCATTCCGTAAAAAATTCCACCTTTAAAACCTCTAACCATAAAAATAACTGTTACGAAAATACCAAACACTGCTAATAATGGTCCACCAGATGTAAGATGCCCTAACGTTACTAAGGTCGCCACATCAGGAACGATAATCTCCGCATTCTTCAAACCAATAAAAGCGATAAACAACCCAATCCCCGCTGCTGCTGCATATTTTAACTCGCTTGGAATTGCATTAATAATTGTCTCACGAATTTTAGTAATTGTAATTATGATAAAAATAATACCAGATAAAAACACACCGAATAATGCAACTTCCCAATCAATCCCCATACCTAAAACTACACCAAAAGTAAAAAATGCATTAAGTCCCATTCCAGGCGCTAAGGCAATTGGATACTTAGCAACTACCCCCATAATTAATGTTCCAATAGCTGCCGCTAATGCCGTTGCTGTAAATACCGCTCCACTGTCCATACCTGCTTGACTCAAAAGATATGGGTTAACAAATAAAATATAAGCCATTGATAAGAATGTCGTTAAACCAGCTACCGCTTCTTGACGATATGAAGTTCCATGTTCTTTAAAACCAAAATAACGATCCATTACAAAAGTTCCTCCTTAAAAAGGTTAATTTAATTTTGCTACACTTCCCAAAAAGCATAACTAAATAACTGCCAACTATATTAAGCTAGCAAACTCTTTATTCCTCTAAGAATAAAGAAAAGCTCTAGGAGATTAAATCTACCTAGAGCTTTGACAACAAGAAAATTGACATCGTCACAAAAGAAATTCTCTCTTTTAATAACAACGTACTTCCTTCGTAGTCAAGCCATTTACGGTAGCTCGGTAGAAACGCTCAGGCCATATTCCTGAGTATATACGAAAATATGAAATTCAACTTTTAACATATTGACCATATGTAGATCGCATCCACACACTAAACTTTCATCAACAAATTTAGTTTATCAACAAATTCCGACATAGTCAACAGAAAAACGAACATTTAATCACTAAAATTAAATAAATGTTCGTTTTTTCTATATTTACCCTCCACTTTGCGAATAGGTAATTATTAACTTTGTATTTCTAACTAAACTAGTTCGTTAACCACTTTTTAAACGTTATCTATTTTACTACTCCCACTCAATCGTCGCTGGCGGCTTAGAAGTAACATCATACACAACTCTGTTTACATTTTTTACTTCATTAACAATACGAACCGAGATTTTCTCTAATACATCGTAAGGAATTCTCGCCCAATCGGATGTCATTCCGTCAATCGACGTAACCGCTCGGATCCCTACCGTATAATCATACGTTCTTGCATCACCCATAACACCAACACTACGCATGTCAGGAAGCGCAGTGAAATATTGCCAAATCTCACGATCAAGACCTGCTTTTTTAATTTCATCACGTAAAATCGCATCAGATTCACGAACAATTTCTAATTTCTCTTCTGTAATTTCACCTAAAACACGAATTCCAAGGCCCGGCCCTGGGAACGGTTGACGCCACACGACTTCCTCAGGGATCCCTAACTCTGTACCTACTTTACGGACTTCATCTTTAAATAACGTGTTTAAAGGTTCAATTAACGTAAATTTCATATCTTCAGGTAAACCACCAACATTGTGGTGAGACTTAATCGTTTGTGCAGTTGCCGTACCACTTTCAACGATATCCGTATACAGCGTTCCTTGGGCTAAAAAGTCCATACCTTCAAGTTGAGAGGTTTCTTCTTCAAAAACATAAATAAATTCGTTTCCGATTATTTTTCGTTTTTGCTCAGGGTCAGATACACCTTTTAACTTACTCAAGAAACGATCTTGCGCATCAATTTTAATGACATTCATATTGAAGCCTTCAGAGAAAGTTTTCATAACACTTTCCGCTTCACCTTTTCGAAGTAAACCGTGATCAATGAACATACATGTTAGTTGGTCACCGATCGCTTTATGAATTAAAACAGCAACAACCGAAGAATCCACTCCACCACTTAAGGCACATAAAACTTGACGGTCACCGACAGTTTCTTTAATCTTCTCCATCTCAATCTCGATGAAGTTTTCCATCGACCAATTACCATCACATTCACAAACTTTATAAACAAAGTTTTCTAAAAGTTGAATTCCATACTCTGAATGACGCACTTCCGGGTGGAATTGCACTCCGTATAATTGTCGAGATACATCACTCATCGCCGCTACCGGACAAGACGGGTTTGTCGCGTCAACAACAAAGCCTTCTGGTGGTGTAACAACAAGATCACCGTGACTCATCCACACAGATTGTTCTGTCGGCAATTCATCATAAAGCTTCGATGGGTTCTCAACAGTAATCACAGCTTTTCCATATTCACGATGATTAGCTGCCTCAACCTTCCCACCAAAATGATGACTCATTAGCTGCATCCCATAGCAAATTCCTAAAATAGGTATATCAAGGTCAAAAATCGCCTCATCACATTGAGGAGCTCCCTCGACATATGCGCTATTCGGTCCCCCAGAAAAAATAATTCCTTTCGGGTTTAATTCTTTTATTTCTGCAGCGGTTATCGTATGTGGATGTAATTCGCTAAACACACCTAGATCACGGATGCGCCTTGCAATCAATTGATTATATTGTCCACCAAAATCCAATACGACGATTTTTTCATTAATATTTTCCATCGTTACTAATTCCACCCTTTTATCATATTTTTCAAAAAGAAAACTTGGCAAGCGAAGGCACCTTAATCTGCCTTCCTTCATTAAAACAACAAAACCTTCATGACGGTAACCGTCACCACCTTACATGTAAAAGTCAGGCAGCCCGCAGCCTAACCAACCACCCAATTTTTACATACAAAAAAACTAGCATTCGCCTTTTAATGAGCTTTATTACGCCGCACACCCTTGGCATAAAGGTAACTCATCTATCGAAAACTATAATAAGATACCTCTTTTATTAAAGTATGACACAGAAGCAGCAAGCTTATTACTTGCATTGACTGTAATCATACCTTAATAAAGGTATATCTTATAAGTTTCCAACTAAAAAGGCAGAATCCTAGTTATTAAAAAACACCATTTTGCACAAAAGGGCAAAAATTTTCGTTTTTTATTCTATAAAGCTCCTGCCTTCATAGTCAGGTCATTTACGGCGACCCGGTAGAGACTCTTAGGCCTTATTCCTAAGGATATACGAAGGTAACATCTTTTTGAACACATACTACAACGTTCGACATTTATTACGGAATTATTGTAACAGTCGATTCACAATCGGTCAAGAACTCATCTTCTTTACTAAAACTTCCCATGCATCCTTATTTTCCACCGATAAATAATGTTCTTTACCATTTCCATAATAGAGCTTTTCATAGTATAAAGTTAATTGCCTCATTTCTCTACAACTTAATTCCCGATCAATACGACTAGCATATTCACGTAGCGTTTCGCCATCTGCTCGTTTATAGCCGTTATAAGCTAACAGCCATAACAGTCGCTCGTAAACTTTCATATAATTTTTTTTATTGTTAGACTTCAATTTAAATACATATAAGAATAGAGATGTAACTAATTTTTTGCGGTTTTGATGAATTAAAAACCCGATAAGAGATGCTGCTATTATCACCCAGACGAATTTAAACGGGAAATTGAATGACCCCTGACTACTCTTTTGACCTCCAGCTGAACTAGCGCTATCTTCCAAACCTTCCATATCTTCTAAAGGTAAGAATGGGTTTTCAGGATCGTTTTCTCTTTCAAGGGGCGCTTCATCTTCACGCTCTACTTCATCATCAAGTGAAGTATCATCAGTATCCACTTCCGCTTCCACAAAATCATACGTGTGACTAAAACCTTGAGTCGGTTCAAAAGGAACCCAACCAACTTCAGGGAAATACACTTCTACCCACGAGTGAGCATTGCTATTTGAAACTTCATACTCTCGATATCCTTCCGCTATATATTCTATTAATTCACCCTGGGTAAAGCCTTTCACCCAACGTGCTGGAATATCAAGGGTACGAAGCATAACAATCATCGCCGTTGAGTAATTATCACAATACCCGCGACGTGTTTCAAACAAAAATTGATCGACATAATCTTGACCTTCTTCAGGCCTAGGGACATCTTCTGTCTCATAACGAAAATCATTTTCGGAAAAATAACCTTCGATTGCTTTAACTTTATCGTAACGCGTATTAAATTCATCGGTAATTTCTTCCGCTAATTGTCCAACCCGATCAGGAACATTTGGTAATTGAAGATACATTTCTTTAATATGTTCTGGATCATTTTCAGAGCTAGCGAGTAAATCATCAATCACAAATTCAGGTTGATAGTACGTTAACGTATACTCTTGTAAAAATAGTGCACTTTCATCTTCAGCATTCGTCGTTCCTACTTTTCCCGTCAGATAATCAATTAAAAATTGAAAAGGACTGCCTTGACTGTCTGAATAAAATTCTATCTGATTTTCGTTCACCTCAATTAGCTCACCCGGATAAAAGAAATGCCAAAACCGGGCATCATTTCTCATCGTAATTGTTGCTTCTAACTTCTCTTTAGGAACATTTCGATCGTATAATTGCACCCCTACACTTTCGTCATAAACATCACTATATCGAAATGTTTTATTTAATTCAGGTTCTAACGAAACCCAACCGTGACCAGTATATATTTCTTTTGATTCTCCACGCCAATAGTGTCTTTGTTTTGAGATCGCTGTAAAAACGACGGAGTCATCTTGGACAAATCCCCCACCTAAGCGCTCATCATTTTGACCATAACCAATCGTTTGTACGGCCGATTCACCTACTCCTTCTCCAGTCGCGACGCTTTGCACCATCGGTAGTGGATCTGGCCAATAAGGTTCGTATTTAGGCATGAAAAAAGCAGCTGCAACGACCGCAATAATGATCGTTGTTAATATATTTGTCCAAGCTTTTCCTCTAAACTCATCAGATGACACTTTCTCTCGTTCCTCTAACCTCATTTTAAAAAGGATCGTCATTAAGAAAAAGCCCGCAACAACAAGTCTTATAATCGCACTACTAGCATCATAAATCGTAAATGTATCAATAATAGTGACATAAACAACCGTAATTACTAAAAACCAAAATATTTTTTTTAGGTGAAAAATCCAAAAGTGAACTAAATAACTCGTAATGGCAAGTACTAAAAAGAGCAAAAAACTTCGAAATTCATAAGTTAGTAAATCCATTTGGCTGCCAAGTAAGAAAGTTATATTTCTAGCAACATCTTCACCGAACAATATTAATGTCGAAATGCCTTCCTTAACAAAAGGTCCTTCATAAAAAACGGAGTGAATCCCATACATCATCACAATAAAAAATAAAGGAATTGTAATATAAAACGCTAAACGTAAATACATGACAACGAAGCAAAATAACGTAAACCAAACAAAAACATGTAAGTTTCCAGTATCAGTGATAACAGGCAGTGGTCTTAACCATTCCCACAAAATCATAAACGATAAAAAATAAATAAAAATCATCGGGAGTGAAAATATATTACGATTCTTCAGCAAAGGCTCCACCTCCTTGAAGATCGTTTTCGAAACTATTTTTCCCTAAAACATAATAACGAATATTCAACTTGTCCAATAAAGCTAGTTTGCTTTGCTCATATGAAGTAGGTTCTCCTGTATTTGCGACCAAGCAAAATGCTGTCTTAATTCCTCTTTTGTTTAACCTTCTCAAATTCTCGACCATAGCCTCTGTTATTCTCGTTGAAATAATCACTAATATTGTATCTGCAGTAATTTTATTAACTTCATTCACAAAAACAAAGTCAAAAGCATTACCTAAATGAAAGTTTAATTTTGCTAAATGCTCTAACATACTCCCTTGATGAGTTTCACCGTAGTGAACCGGATATCTACTAACTCCAACACCTACCGTCAATAGTCCAAGGTGAAACTGCTTTTTATAGCTATGCACTGTAAATGATGTAGCTAATTCAACCGCTTTTTCAAAAGTCATGGCGTCTTCTTTCGATTTTATGGAACAATCAACAGCGATAAGAAAGCGTTGCCCAAGGTATTCTTCAAACTCTTTCGTCATTAATTTATTAATTCTCGCCGTCACTTTCCAGTCAATACTCGTTAAACGGTCACCTGGCACATACTCTCTTGAACCTGCAACTGATGTAATATCTTCAATTACTCGTTGAGACGTAATATAAGCTTCGGCTTCGTTTTCGTTGTACATATTTAAGCTTCTCATTTCCTGATAGCTTGGATAAACGACCACTTCAGTTTTAACAGTTACTTCTTTTTCTTTTGGAAAAAGTCCAAATAAATCACTCGTACGAACTTTCACCTTAGAGAATTGATATTCCCCTCTACTAGGCTTTCTAATTGTATAAGAATGAACTAAAAGTCTCTCAAAAGACGGATAAATAATACCTTTACTGCTAATATGACTGTTTTTCAATCTCCAGTCGTCAGGAATGATGTCTTCAACAATAAAATAGAGAAAAGGGAAAGGGAACTTCCGTTCAATCGTAATCGTGACACGTAAATCATCCCCAGAAACTAACCTTTCCGCATTTACTTTTCTAACCACTCGTAAAGGACCAATCGGCATAAAGGCATAAATAAACGTCGTTAACACAACTAATCCGGTCGAGTAGAACAGAAACCAGCTAACAAATCCTCCTTGAAACATTGCATATACAAAAGTCGTCGCTACAATTACCATTAGTAGCACTACCTTCATAAACGGATGGATTTTTTTCATTAGCGAACAGCTTCTTTTCTAACTGGTATTTTCACACGTTGAATAATTTCATTTACAACCGTTCGAGTTGATACATTAGCAAACTTCGAGTCTGAATTTAAAATAATTCTGTGCCCTAATACGTAAGGCGCTAAAAATTTAATATCATCAGGAATCACATATTCACGACCTTGAACAAAGGCATATGCTTGAGCTGTCTTCATAAGAGCAATCGAGCCCCTTGGACTTGCTCCTAAATAGACCGAATTGTGATCTCTCGTTTCTTTAACGATCGAAATAATATAAGATTTAACAGATTCATCTACATAAACATCTGTAACTTCCCGTTGCATTTGTAGTAACTCTTCTAAAGAAAGAACCGCCTCTAAACTTTCAATTGGATGTTGCTTTTCTACTCGAGTTAACACTTCCATCTCATCTTCATGACTTGGATAACCGATTTTAAACTTAAAAAGAAAACGGTCTAACTGTGCCTCCGGAAGAGGGTATGTGCCTCCATATTCAATTGGGTTTTGGGTTGCCATCACAAAAAACGGTTTTTCTAAATATCGAGTTTGACCATCAATTGTTACACTCGCTTCTTCAAGAGCTTCTAGAAGCGCAGCTTGAGTTTTAGGAGACGTCCGGTTAATTTCATCCGCTAACACTACATTGGCCATAATTGGCCCTGGACGAAACTTAAACTCTAGTGTTTTTTGGTCATAAATAGAAACACCAGTAACATCCGATGGTAGCAAATCAGGAGTAAACTGAATTCTTTTAAAATCCGCCCCTATCGATTTAGCAATAGCTCGTACCATTACAGTTTTCCCTACACCTGGAACATCTTCTAAAAGAACATGACCACTGCTAAGCATCGCGATTAAACTTAAAGTTACCTCTTTTTGCTTTCCTACGACAACTTTTTCAACATTATCTACGACTTTATTAATTAACGGGTGTTCTACCGGTATCGTTTGATTATATTGCAAAAGAATTCCTCCTCATGTTAGTTAGTAGTCAAAATTATCATACTTCTTTACATGATAACATTTAACATACATTTTTTGTTTATTTTCACATTAGAATTATATTACTATTTTTTTGTAGTAGAGTGAATTACATAATTACCTTAATTGAGCCATATGAAACTTTATGTAGTTGCAGCAGTTTAACGCAACTACATAAAGATCTTAATGCGTTAAAATTGAATGATGAAATTCATTAAGTATTATATTAGACGACACTTTCGGTAGTAAGTTACATTTCTTTGTTAATTAACAACTAATCGTCTTTTACATACACAACCGGGATTACAAAGCACCGTCACCATCTAAGTTGTAAATGCCGGACGAATTCTCTCACTTCGCTGTAAACCTCTATCGAGTTTTAGAGGCTCACTCGAGAATTCGTCCGGACATTTTCATACACGACCGGCATGAAGGTAACTGTCAGCAAAGCTACTGACCTCAATCACAATGTGAAACTTCTTAGAGAATTCATCATGCAACTTTGCGACGAGTAACCGCAGGAGCACCCTTCTAACGAATCTCAGAGGCTCGTTCACGAAATCATCCGCCTTTTTTATATAAAACGTTCATGACGGTAACTTTCAGCAGCTAAACTGTAAATTCATATTTTTCCAACTTCCCAACTTTCAGCTTTCCAACAAACCAAAAAAAGACTGACCTATGTATATGTACCATAGTCCCAGTCCCAAAAGGTATTTGTTAAATTATTATTGATCAATATTATAGGTAAACATATATTGCTATGCCAGCTAACGCTCCTAGTCCCATTATTGCACCAAATCCAGCAAGGACCGCAACCGCAGTCCAAGTTTTACGTTTTTCTTCTTTAGGGTCTATTTCTTCCGAATAATATTCTTCCTTTAACACTTCAGCCATAATGATCACTCCCTATTTTTTTATAAATCTCGGTATTAAACGCAGCTACTTCTACTCACTATTAGTTACCTTAATTTTATAACAAAGAAGGTCGATTATGTTTGAATATTTGTTGAATAAACTAAAAAGGCTTCTTATAAGTTTAGCAAACTTATAAGAAGCCTTCGCTATATCCTCAATGTTACTTACCAATAGCTTTTCTTAGATTGATAGTTAGAACCAGTTGATAGGTTGAGGTTTAAGGTTGTGGAATATATGCTTTGTTTCTGTATATTCTTCAATACCTAGTCTACCTAGTTCGCGTCCGATACCAGACTGCTTAAATCCACCCCATGGTGCATGAGGGAAGTAAAGGTTGAAGTCATTAATCCAAACTGTACCCATGCGCATCTTTGCTACACAACGTTCAGCTTTTGCAATATCGTTTGTCCAAACACCACCAGCAAGTCCGTAGATAGAGTCATTAGCAAGCTTTACGGCTTCCTCTTCTGTGCGGAATTTCTCAACCGTGATAACAGGTCCAAAAGCTTCATCTTGAACAATGCTCATGTCTGTTGTGCAATCCGTGAAAATCGTAGGTAGGTAGAAAAATCCGTTTTGTAGTTCTGGATCTTCTGGACGGCTACCACCGACTGCTAATGTAGCACCTTCTTTAATACCTGTTTCTACATATTCTTCTACTTTCGCAAGGTGCTCAGCTGAAATAAGTGGACCCATTTGTGTATCTTCTTCAAATCCGCTTCCTAGCTTAAATTTTTTCACTCGCTCCACAAGTGCGTTAACGAAATCATCGTGAATACTTTCTTCTACAATCAGTCTTGTACCTGCTGAACAAATTTGTCCTGCGTGGAAGAATACCGCATTTAATGCTTGGTCTACAGCTATCTCAAAATCAGCATCAGCAAAGATAATGTTAGGGTTCTTTCCACCAAGTTCAAGTGCAAGCTTCTTTACATTAACGCTTGCTGCTTGCATAATTTTCTTTCCTGTGAAAATTCCACCTGTAAAGGATATAAGATCAACATCAATGTTACTTGATAGCTCTGCACCAACTGTGTTACCAGCACCAAGTACTAGGTTGGCAACACCAGCAGGTACTCCGGCTTCTTCCATTAGTTCGAATACTTTAATCGTAGTAAGTGGTGTAATTTCACTTGGCTTCATTATTAAAGTATTTCCAGTCACAAGCGCTGGAGCTAGTTTCCAAGATGCTTGAAGTAATGGATAATTCCATGGTGTAATTTGACCACAAACACCAACTGGTTCGTGAACCACTCTACTAATAGAATTTGGCACTGGAGAATTAATCAGTTCCCCGCCATCTTTATCTGCAAGCTCTGCATAATAACGAAATACTCCAGCGATATCATCCATATCTCCACGGCTTTCCTCTACTGTTTTACCAGTATCTAACGACTCTAATCTAGCAAGTTCTTCTTTATCTCTTTCTATTAATTCAGCAATTTTCCTTACGATCGTCCCTCGCTCTGTTGCTGGAGTAGAGGACCATTCTCCGTTATCAAATGCTACTCTTGCTGCAGCGATTGCAGCTTTTGCATCGCTTTCATCACCTTCTGGAACAGTAGCAATCACTTCCTGGTTAAATGGATTAATAATATCACGTGTCTTACCTGAGTTCGCCCCCACCCATTTACCATTTATGTATTGCTGTTGTTTTAGCTTCAAATCTATCAGCTCCAATTTTTAATGAATTAAGTTTGTTAAAAATTTATTTAACGTTTTGAACATATAATAACATGCCTTTTTAAGGCTGTCAAAAATAGATTAAAAACATAAAAGTTTAGAAAATATTAAAATTAACTAGAAAGGTTGCGATTACTACTTTAGTAAACAATTGCAATTGGCTAAAATTACGTTTGCCATTTGACATTTCATTTGAACACGGTATCATAAAGTTTGTAAAGAAGATTAAAAAAAAATTTAACACTCTTTACTTTATATCGAAGGAGCGACTTTATGAGTGAATCTACTGAAAAATCCAGAATTAAAATAGAAGAAGCCAAAGACAAAGTCATTGGCGCCATTGCAGAGACAATGGATTTATATGGTGTTACACCAGCTGCAGCAAATTTATATGCGACGATGTACTTTAAAGAACAGATGACTCTTGATGAAATGCGTACGGAGCTTGAAATGAGTAAACCGAGTATGAGTACTAGTGTCCGTAAACTCCAGGAAATAGAAATGGTGAAAAAAACATTTACACGAGGGTCTAGGAAACATACCTATGTAGCTGAGAAAAATTTCTTCCGTTCATTTATGGTGTTTTATTGTCAAATGTGGGAACGGGAAGTAAAAATGAACATGGAAGCAATTAAAGAAGCACAAGAAGATTTAATAAATGTCATAAAAGATTCTACCAGCACACCTGAAATTGTTGCAGATGCTAAAAAATACTATGATCAATTAGAAGATTCCAAAACATACTATCACTGGTTGGAAGACTTAGTTGCAAATATAAGAAGTGGTAAAATATTTGAGTTTATACCTAAAGATCATCAAGATTAATTCGAAAAGAAGTTATTAGGTGAGTAAGTTTCATCATTACCTAAACTTGAGCCCTATCTAATTATATGTAGTTGCGAGCATATTAACGCGCAACTACATATAGATACTCAACGACAATAATATTGAATGGTGCAATTCTTTAAGGTAGTCTATAAAAATATACCTTTAAGTCCCTATAGTCTACCTACTATTTCAATGTTTCACTTATCTATTTTACATAAGAATAGATTAGTTCAGTTTTGTTATAACGTTAAATTTTTTCAAAACATATTTAACGTTTGTAATATATAAAACAAAAACAAAGGAGCGTTTTTCTACATGAACAAATGGAAAAAAGAACTTAGTTTTATTTTTGCGTTGCTGATGGTTGCTGTTTTAGCAGCATGCGGAAGCACTGATGAGCAAACAAACGGTGAACAAGCAGGTCCAGAAACAGAGGTCAGTTCAGAGGTAAATAGTGAAGAAATAACGATTGGTCAAATATTATGGGCTGAAAATATCGCCGTAACTAATATGTGGAAAGCATTATTAGAAGAAAAAGGTTACAATGTGAAGTTAAACTTATTAGACATGGGTGTTACGATGTCAGCTTTAGAAACTGGCGATTTAGATGTTAGTTTAGAAATATGGTTACCAGTCCAAGATGCAAATTATCTAGAAAGATATCAAGATACTGTTTATTTTTCAGAAGCTACTTGGTTTGATAATGCAAAAGTAGGACTTGTTGTTCCAACCTATTTGGAAGAAGTTAATAGTGTAGAAGATTTGAATGAACATAAAGAACTGTTTGATGGAGAAATTATCGGTTTCGATCCTGGCGCAGGTACGATGGAAGTTACTCAAGATTTAATTGAAGATTATAGTCTTGAATTTGAACTACTAGCAAGCTCTGAACCTGCAATGTTAGGTGCGCTTGCGAATGCAATAACAAATGAAGAACCAATCGTTATACCACTTTGGAGTCCACACTGGGCATTCTCCAAACATGACTTGAAATTCTTAGAAGATCCACAAAAAACATTCGGTGGTGTAGAAAAAATTCACCATGCTACAAGACACGGTTTCCAAGAAGAATATCCCAAAGTGAGCGAGTGGTTTAATAACTGGAAGATGGATGATCAAGAAATTGGCGAGCTTATCGAATATGTAGAAAGTGCAGAAGACCCTTTTGATGGAGCTGTAAAATGGATTGAAGAGAACCGAGATTTGATTGATGAATGGGTAAATTAAAGACATAGATTAATAGTAAAAAAAGAGAAAGGTTGTCCCAAAAGTGTCTGACACTTATGAGGCAGCTTTTCTTTTGTGTGTAAAGATCATGATGGATATGTACTGTATGGGAAGAGTGTGCAACAAAGTGGTGATTGGTGCACAGGGATTACATTATATGTAAAAATGGCGCGTCAAAACATGTATTGACGCACAAATGGTTTCTTTCCTAGCTCAAAAGAAGAGAAGAGTAAT
>SKOL01000487.1 GCA_007120055.1 Anaerobacillus sp. | reverse complement strand
CAGAATTTGCTTCGGTGGTCGGCTCATCTAATGGCAAGTGCATATTACCCCTGCCCATATATTCGATCGCTAAAACACTTCTTCGTGAGAAGAAATCGTTGTATTCATATCTGTCAAGATCCACACCAATAGCATCTGCAAGTGCAATTTCTTCATTATAAAAGTTGTACTGTACTTCACAAATCGATGGGCAGAGTGCATGTGCATACATTGAATAACCACTCTTATCAAAGTCTCCGAAAATTTTACCCCAGTTCTCCATAGTAGAAACACCTAGGAGAGTCGCAGGAACATGAATAACTGGGTTAATGTTACTGAATCCAATATCCAATACTGTCTCGCCCTTAACAGGTCCATCACCGTTTGTAACCGCATCAAGGCATCCAAGTAGCGGGACTGTCTCCATAAAATCATCGATATCTGTCATAGGCAACGTTGCACCTCTTAATGATATGGCACGATATTTAATACCACATTTTGGAAACATGAACCCTCCCGCCTGTTCAATTCGAGTGCCATAAGGGGCACTTGACCAACCACCAACAATTACGTTCTTGTTACATTCCATCTCCCGCATCAGCTTTCTGAAGAGTAGTGTGCCGAAATTATCAGTGGTAATATGAATAACCTGACCATCCTCAAGGTGTGGAATTACTTGCCGGAACAATACCTCATGAGCGATTGCTGGCATGGCAACAACTATGATCCCCGCGCCCTTCATAGCTTCTTCGATGTCCGTTGTGACCATAGAAAGCTTAGCAATTCCCGAACGCTTGAAGTTATAATAGTTTCTTTGGATACCATCAATTTCAATACCAGTTCTTTCAACATTAAGAAGCGACTTTTCTGCAAAAGGCATCATGTCAAAGAGTCTTACTTCTTGCCCCGCCAATGCACAATCTGCCGCACAGGTTTTCCCCACTGCACCAGCACCCAGTACGGTAATCGGCATATCCTTTAAGTAATCCATTTTTCCCATAGTGAATTCTCCTCCAAATAATTTTCTTTTTTTATTTACGTCTTATTTCAAGTTATCTGGTACTTCGATCCCGATTTCTTCGTAATATCTAATAGTACCTGGGTGTAATGGTACCGCAACTCCATCTAAAGCTGTTTCTAAACTGATATCTTCTCCACGTACATGGGCCGCTGCAATTGCATCTGTTTTTTCAAATAGATATTTCGTAATTTCATATACTAAATCTTCATCCATTTCGATGGATGTAATCAACAGAGCATTAGCAGCAATTGTTTCAATGTCTTCTTCTTGACCGTTATACGTATTAGCAGGAATTACAATCTCATCATAGAATGGGAATTCATTTAATATATTCGTCATCCTTGATGCTTCAATTGGCAAAATATCAACCTTGTTTAATGAAGCAAGATCAACAATTGATGATGTAGGAATACCAGCCCATACGAATCCAGCTGCTATGTGACCATCTTGCAAACCAGTAGTTACTTCACCGAATGATAAAAAGTCTTCCTGAATGTCATCATAAGTAATATCATGTGCATTTAATACAATCCTCGCACTTAATTCTGTTCCACTTCCAGCAGCTCCTACAGCTACTCTTTTTCCTTTTAAATCATCGAATGATTTAACACCCGCTTGTTCGGTTGTAACTACTTGAATAACCTCGGGATAAAGGCTTGCAATTGCACGCAAATCCTTATGACTCTCTTCATCTTCAAAAAATTCAGTACCAGTATAAGCATAATAAGCACTGTCTGCTGATACAAAAGCAAGTTGAGCTTCTTTATCAGAAATTAATCGTATATTTGCAACTGATCCACCTGTCGACTCAACATTGGATCTAACGTTATCAATATTAGTGTTAATAATATTTGCAATAGCTCCTCCTAAAGGATAATATGTTCCACCTGTACCACCTGTAGCAATTGTCAGAAATTCTCGAGCACCACCACTCTCACCTGAATTATTCGTCTCTTCAGCCCCACCACATGCAGCTAAAACTAAAACCAGTAAACCTAAAACTAGTAAATTAATAAACTTTCTTTTCATTTTTTGATTCCCCCTTTTAATTTTAAACAGCTGTTTCAAAATGTTTTTTATTATCTTTTTCTCTTTTTAACCATTGTGTTAAAACAACAACTAAGAAGAGAGTAACGCCTATTAGGTCAGTGAAAACAGATGATTGTATTAAAACAATGGCCGCAATAAAAATAATTAATTTCTCAATAATATTCATATGATTGAGAAGGTATCCGCTAAGAGCAGCCGACAAAGAGATTATTCCTACAACAGCAGTTATTAGAGCAATGATTAACTCTAAAGAAAATGGTTGTTGAAGTAGGAGTGTATCAGAATAGATAAACATAAATGGAACTAAAAACCCTGCAAACGATAGTTTAAAACCTTTCAAAGCTGTTTCAAAACCTTTACTTTGAGCAATCCCAGCTGTCACATAAGAAGTTAAGGCAACTGGAGGAGTAACCTCTGTTAAAATACCAAAATAAAATACGAATAAATGTGCTGCTATTAATGGTACATCTAACATCATTAATGCAGGAACAGCGATTGGTGCTAAAACAATATAAGTTGCAGTAGTAGGTAAACCCATACCTAACACCAAACAAGCAACCATTGTCATAAGTAAAGTTAAGAACAATTGTTCATTAGCAACATTTATAATAAATTGTGCTAGATTGATGCCAAGTCCCGTCATTGTAACTACACCACTAATAATTCCACATGCAGCTATAGCAGCTGTTACAGACATTGCATTTTTTGCGCCCGTTTCAAGAGCTCGAATAATCTTTTTCGGAGATAACCTCGTTTCTTTACTGAAGTACGTTGACACAATTAATAGTATGGTTGCATAAAAAGCTGCTTTAAGTGGACTGACACCACTGACCAATAAGTAGATGATCCCTACAATTGGAATTAACAATGGTAAGGCACCAATAAAAGCGCGTTTTAAATTAGGTAAATATTCCTTAGGTGTCACTTTTAAATCTAATTTTTTTGCTTCAAAATGTACCATCATAAAAACAGAAATAAAATAAAGAATTGCCGGAAAAATTGCAGCTTTTATGATTGTTACGAATGAAAGTCCTGTAAATTCGATCATTATAAATACTGCAGCTCCCATGACAGGTGGCATGATTTGCCCACCAGTTGAAGCAGCTGCCTCTGCACCAGCTGCAAAAGGAGGACGGAACCCAACCTTTTTCATTAAAGGAATGGTAAATGAACCGGTAGTTGCTGCATTGGCTAAAGAACTTCCCGAAATAGTTCCCATCATCGCACTACCAACAATTGCTGTTTTAGCAGGACCGCCAACCATAGAGCCAGTTAAAGCATAGGCTAATCGAATAAAAGCTTTTGATCCTCCACCTACCTCCAAAAAGGCCCCGAATAATATGAAAGCAAAGACGAAGGTAGCCATAACTGACATTGGTATTCCAAAAACACCCTCTGTTGTAATATACATCTGTTCAAAAATTCTACTAAGGCTATACCCTCTATGAGCTAAATCTCCCGGTATATAAGGACCAAATAACGCATAGACGATAAAGGTTAAAGCTAATATAACAAGTGGCCATCCAACCGTTCTTCGTGTAACTTCTAAAACTAGTAAAATGGTTATTGCCCCAAGTATAAGATCAATTTGGTTAGGACTTCCTACTCTGTATGCAATTTCTTTGAAGAAGATAAAAATATAACCGGTTACTAATACACTTAACATTATAAAAATCCAGTCAAATATAGGAACACCAAACCACTTAGGAGTTTTTTCAACTGCATAATTAACTATAGAAATCTTTCTAATCAGTTTAAAATTACTAGGAAACAGGAAGAATATTAGAACCATCGCAAACCCTAACGTAATCGAGCGCTGTTGCATTGCAGGAAAAACTCCAAATCCCGCCGTATACAATTGAAATAACGACCACATCACAGCTATTGAAATGACTATAAATTTAATGTTTTTTCCTAGTTTTCTTAATCCGTATAGATCATCAATATCTGCAACTTCAATATTAATGT